>VYEH01000165.1:0-4793 GCA_009843005.1 Pseudomonadota bacterium
TTCGTGTACCGCGCCGAAAAAAAAGTCAAACGGATCGTCGTGGGCGGGGACCTCCACCTCTCCCAGTTGCTGCACGCCGCTCAGGAATCCGATGTCCGTGGACCACTCCGCGACCAGCCGCGCCGATTGGCCGTCGGGCGACGAATTCAGCGCCGGGAGGACCATAACGACAGCGCCTTCGGTCACGCCGAAGTGGAATGGCAGCAGCGTAAGTTCCGGTGCGCGGCCCTCGGGCGGGGCCTTGTCCACCGTCGCGGACTCGCCGTCAAGGATGCCGAACGAGACCGAGGCGGGACCGCCCACGCGGGCATGCCCTGCGACCCTGGCTACCGCGACCGTGACGGTCTCGTCGCCCTCGGCGTCGAAATCCCTGTACACATCGATATCCATGCTGCCGGTGGAGGCGTTCGGCGGGATCACGATGGCATCGGCGCTTACCGCATAGTCGCGGCCCCGCGTGGCGGTACCCTCGAAGTTAAACCGCACGGTCACGCCCGAAAACGCGGGGGAGTCCAGTTGCGCCGCCACCTGCACGGTGGGATTGCCTGCCTCGTCGACGGTTTCGGCCGATGCGGACAGCGATATCGTTGGTGGGGTCGGCGGGCGATAGGCCTGCTCGCAGCCGGACACCACCATGCATCCCAGCGCGGCGGCCGTCACTATCTTTGGGGTCCAGTTGCGGCGCAACGCTCCGGCCTGCGGAAAAGGTTCCGGGTAGCAGCCGTCCCCGGTCAGGAAACGACGGACCGTCAACAGCACAGGCGGCGTCATCGCCACTCGATTCGGGGTCCGCGCAGCCGTACCGAGGCTACGCCCGCGCCAAATGCGCTCGATACGCGCGCAACCGCATCTACGGGGTGCAAGTCTTCCGGCAATTCCACGACCGCGAAACCGAGCGACTCGAAGACCGTGATGCCGATCGCTCCCACTTCGGTGGCGATCGCATCGACCGGCGCGCCCCCGCTCAGTTCCACGCGGATACTCTGCAACAGGGGTACGAAGGTCCGCCGCACGGGATCGAAGACGATCCTCGAACCGTAACCCTCAAGCGGTGTGGCGGCCCTGAACGTCTCGCCCTGGTACGAAACCACGTGAATCCGTTGTGTGGCCGTTTCATGAGACTGCGCGGCGAACCCCGCCGCGTCCAATGGCGCGGCCGCCTGCGAGGCGGACAGTGGGGACAGCGCAATGACCTCGCGGCCCCCGGCGGCAGCGATGCGCGCGGCGCCGTCCGTCAAGGTCTGCGCCGCCGCAGGCGCGCTCACCAGCAGCATCAGCCACACCAGGCGGAGTACGGTAAGGCATCGGCCCAATGCGACTTTCTCCAATCTGGCGAGAAGAGCCCGACGGTAGCCATCTCGGGTCGGTGAGTCTGGACTTGCTCCTGATCCCGGAGCACCGGACGCGAGAAAATCCAGTCTCGTCAACATGCCCTCAAGTTTAGTGAATCGTCCGTAGCCTTGGTGTGTATTACTCGTCGTTTTGTATGGTTTCTTCGTGTCTAACCGGCTTTCTTCATGTGCAGCACCAGCACGTTGGCATAGAGGAACGTGCCGATGAGCAAGGCGAAATAGATGATATCTCGCACGTCGATGACGCCCTTGCTGATGCTTGAGAAGTGCGTCAGGAAGCTCAGGCTCGCCACAGCATCGATGATCGGCAGCGGTACCCAGCCCACCAGTGGGCTCAACAACGGCTGGAAGCCGGCCATGAGCATGACGAAACAGATCACGACGGTGACGATGAAGGCGATGACCTGGTTGTTGGTGGTCGCTGACACAAAGGCGCCGATGGCGAGGAACCCGCCGGCCATCATCAGGCTGCCCAGGTAGGCCGCGACGATTACACCATTATCCGGTTCGCCCAGGTAGTTCACCGTGATCCAGATGGGGAACGTCAGCGCCAGCGCCAGGGCGGTGAACGCCCACGCGGCGATGAACTTGCCGGCCACCGACTGCCAGACATCCAGCGGCAAGGTCATCAGGAGTTCGATCGTGCCGGTCTTGTGTTCCTCGGCCCACAGGCGCATGGACAACGCCGGCACCAGGAACAGGTACAGCCAGGGATGGTAGTTGAAGAACGGCGCCAGGCTGGCTTGGCTGCCGTTGTAGAAGTTGCCGAAATTGAAGGTGAACCACCCGGCCAGGACCAGGAAGATCACGATGAACACGTACGCCAGTGGCGTGGCGAAATAACCCTGCAGTTCCCTGCGCATGACTGCCGTCACCCCGTTCATGCGCGGGCACCTCCCGTGATCGTCCTGAACACTTCATCCAGCCGTCCCGATTCCAGGTGTAGCTCGGAAAGCTCCCAGCCCCTGCTGTCGGCCAGTTCATTGATCGTCTTGAGCGAAAGCCGCCGGTCACTGAAAAACGCCGTCAGCCGTTCGGACTTCGAGTCCAGCTCGGTCTCCACCACCTCGGGCAGTGCTTCGATCTCGCCGCGGAGCGCCGGTAGCTGGGACCGATCCGCCGGCTTGAGAGACACGGCGTTGTGGAATCGGGACCGCGCCTCCAGGTTGCCCGGCGTGTCATCGGCCAGAATCCGCCCACCGGCGATGATGATGGCGCGATTGCAGACCGCATCGACTTCCTCCAGCAGGTGCGTGGAAATGATGATGGTCTTGCTCTCGGACATCCGGTTGATGAGCTGGCGCACTTCGTGCTTCTGGTTGGGGTCCAGCCCGTCGGTGGGCTCGTCCAGGATCAGCACTTCCGGGTCGTGCAGGATCGCCTGCGCCAGCCCGACCCGGCGCCGATATCCCTTCGACAACGTATCGATGGTCTGTTCGAGCACGGGCTCCAGGTGCAGCAGGCCGTAGACTTCGTCCAGCCTGGCCCTGCGCTTCGCACCGGCCAGTTCCCGGGCATCTGCGATGAACTCCAGGAACGACCGGGCGGTCATCTCCGGATAGCTGGGGGCGCCTTCCGGCAGGTAGCCTATCCTGCGTTTCGCCGCGGTGGCGTGCGTTTCCACGTCGAGGCCGCACACGCTGGCGCGGCCGGACGTCGGTGGCAGGAACCCGGCGATGATTCGCATCGTCGTCGTCTTGCCCGCGCCGTTCGGCCCGAGAAAGCACAACACCTCGCCCGGGCTCACCTGAAAGCTCAGGTTATCGACGGCGAGGAGAGGGCCGAATTGTTTGGTCAGTTTGTGGCACTCAATCATCTTCAGCGCTCATTCCGCAGTAAGTCTTCCGGGACTCGGCCGATTCACTTGAGCGCACCGGATTTTGCACAAGACGGGGGAATTTTCAAGCTGATGCGGCGCTAGAGTCGGTCGTCGTAGTTCGCAGCTTCGATCTGACAGTCGAACTCGAGTACTTCCAGGTCGACTCGAAGGAATTCGAAGCTCATGCTGAACGGCTCAACGTAGTAGACCGGGTCGGTATGCATGATGTCGACATACAACCGGTCGCCGTCCGCGCGGTAACGTTCCTCGTAGCGCATCCCGGTGGACTGTGGAAATCCCTCTGCCGGGCCACGCGTATCGACGTATCCCTGGCCCACGTCGCCCGTATCGATGACCAGCTCTTCACCTTCGAATCGGGCGACGGATCGGCCCATATGGGGGTGGTCTTCGACCGTGTACGGGGCATCCGCCACGTTCAGGTCCGGGTCGAGCGGCGCCCGGCGCCTGACATCCATGTACTCGAAATCGATCTCTACACGATCGTCGAACAGCCGAATTTCCCAGGGCGGGTCCGGAATGCCGATCACGTTCGTGAGACTTGGAGGCTGGCACCGCAAGTCGGGATCGTCCCTCAACGGCACGTAATCGGCAACGGCCCTCTCTGCCGCCGGCGTCAACGTTGCGGTAGGGCGACCTGCGCTCAGTTGCAACCATGTGCCCTCAAGATCGGCGCGGTCCGCCCACGCGACCGGCAACCCGAGCGCAATTCCAGCCAGGAACACGCCCGTCCGTCTGCCAAACCCGTCCACTATCGGTCCGGCTCCTCGCACTCCAGTTCCCTGCCCGCAAGCAACGCTTCCCGAAACGCCCTGAAGCCGCAATCCCGGATCACCGATCCGTCGGAAAGCGTCAGAGCGCGGGCGTATCCCACGTGCTCCAGACGCCTGCTCGGCACCAGGGTGACGGTCAACTCGTCCCCTACCTTGACGCGGTCCAGATCGACACCGCGCCGGATGAGGTCGTTCCGGGTGCCCCACTCGACCAGCCAACGGGACACGGTTCCGTCTTCCTCGACCACATCGAGTTCCAGGTGAGAGTGGGGATTCCTGAGATGAAACGCGGTCAGCGTCCCCGTGATGTCATGCCGCGCGTCCTGATCGAAGTTCCCGCTCACCGAATGGTGCCCCAAACCCGACTGCGCCGCCAGACCCAGCGCTCCGGCAAGCATAAGATGGCACGTTGAGCGCAGCATCTTCCGATCCCCCGAATGATTCGTTGTTTCACAATAGCCTATCCAAGAAACGCCTCGCAATGGAAACCTAATGCGGGCGATGCGAGTCCCAGCGGGCATTCGTCCACTGCCCGAGCGAGTGCATCACGGCTGCTTGTCGGGTTGTCCGAAGGCCGGCAAAGCCTTGACGGCCTCGCAGAGCCGCTGCGCCGCATCGCTCAGGTCCGTCAACAATCGTTCGTCGCGCTCCAGAAAACCCTGGTATTCGGCCAGGTTGCGGTGCTCATGTGCCTTCACCAGAACGCGCCATACTTCCGGCGGCATCCCGGCGGTGTGGGGTAGTGTCTGGAAAGCGAGATATCGCTGGCCGCAGCGGTACCCAAGCCGCCGTAGCGCGTAGAGCGCCAATGCGTGGCTCGCGTTGTAGGCC
>VYEH01000165.1:4803-5831 GCA_009843005.1 Pseudomonadota bacterium
TTGTAGGCCAGATCGAAGCGGCTGGCGAAGCTGAGCGAATCATTCGCAGCATCGGCCAATCTCGATTCGGCGGACTCCAGCAAGCCCCGCAGCTCCCGCGCGGAAGGCTCTTCCAGCTTGAGTTTGCCGATACTGGTCAAGTTATCGAGATTTGACGAGATCATCCTCGTCACCCACCACGAACATCATCGGCTGGGTAGCGATGCGGGCGGCAAAACTGTCCGGCTCGGTACGCTTACGCCGCCACTCCGGACCGGTCATCACATTGGGATTCACGGTTCGTGCAAGCGCGGCCTCCGCAACGGGCAACGCAGCGAACAGCGCCGCATAGTCGAGGTCGTCGGCGATGACCATCAGGTCGATATCGCTGCCCGCGCCTTCCGTCCCCTTGGCGATCGACCCATAGACGAATGCGGCGACCATGTGCTCCCGGAGCGGTTCGAGCGCGTTCCTGAGGGGGTCCAGCAAGCCCACCGTCTTTCGAACCAACCCGGCCAACTCGTGGAACACCGGTGAATCCGCATTGGCCCGGTAGTATTTTTGATTGCCGACCATCTTCACGGTGACCAGCTCAGCCGCCGCCATGCGGGTCAGCAGGCGATGAACCGCGCCCGTGCCGGAATGCGCCAGCCGGATCAGTTCGCCAGACTGGTAATCTCGTTCAGGTTGACCGAAAAGCAGGGCCAACACACGTTGCCTGACCGGCGTGAACAGCACGTCGGCGAGCGCTGAGTCGGCAAATCCGGGATCTGGCTGACGTTGATTCCTTCCCATCATGGGAATGATTCTACCCAATACAGGAAAAAGGGAAAAGTGGAATCGGGACTGCTCGAACGCCCCGGTCCGCGGAGGTTCGCTTGAAACTAAACATGCCGTGCTACAGCAGATTCCCGTCCACGTCCATGAAATCCACGCGCCCCAGGTTCAGGGCCCGCACGCTCTCTTCAATCGCCTCCAGATCCCCCACCACAACACAGACGAGCCTGTCGGGACGCAACTCTGCCTGTACCGCCGCATTGGCATCTTCC
>VYEH01000019.1:0-5524 GCA_009843005.1 Pseudomonadota bacterium
GGACTCGAACCGGCACGGCTTGCGCCACTGCCCCCTCAAGACAGCGTGTCTACCAGTTCCACCACATCGGCATCTATTGAAGTAGTTTGATCCGCGTGAAATTGACGGCGGAAGCCTACGGTTGCGCCGGTTCGTCGGCCGAAGGTTCCTCTACGCCGGTCAACGACGGCAATTCCGGCAGTTCCGGCAACCCGGTGGGAGCCGGCAAGGACTCGGGCTCGAAGACTTCCGGCTCCGGCATGGTGCCCATCACGGATTCCTCTTCCAGGATGATCGTGGGTGCGGAGGGGGTCTGCCCGGCCAGGTAGGCCAGTGACAGACTTGTGACGAAGAACATGGTCGCCAGCACGCCGGTGGCCCTTGAGAAAAAGCTCGCGCTGCCGCGCGCCCCGAACACCGTACCCGAGGCGCCGGCTCCGAAGCCCGTGCCGGCCTCTGCGCCCTTGCCGCGCTGCAGCAGCACCAGGACGATGATCATCAGCGCGACCAGCAAGTGAATGTAGAGCACTATGGATTGAATCGCCATCCGCCGATCTCCGCCCGCCTACGCCGCTGCTGCTTCGAAAATTGCCAAAAAGTCCCGCGCATCCAGCGATGCGCCACCCACCAATCCACCGTCGATGTCGTCCATGGCGAGCAGCTCCCGGGCGTTGGAGCCCTTGACGCTGCCGCCGTAGAGGATCCTCAAATCGCCGGCGATTATATCACTCTGCCTTGCGATCAATCCGCGAATGAATGCGTGAACATCCTGCGCCTGCTGCGGCGTGGCGGTGTGCCCGGTTCCGATGGCCCAGACAGGCTCATAGGCCACGACCGCGTTGGCGAATGCATCGACGCCCACCAACGACAGCACGCTATCGACTTGCCGGCCAACGACATCTTCGGTTCGCCCCGCTTCGCGATCTTCCAGTAACTCACCGACACAGAGGATCGGGACAATGCCCTGACCTCGCGCCGCCTTGAACTTGCCTGCAACGGTTTCGTCGTCCTCGCCAAACAGCGCGCGCCGCTCGGAATGGCCCACGATGACATGGTCGCAGCCCAGGTCTTTCAACATCCTTCCGGAAACCTCACCAGTATAGGCGCCGGAATCGGTAAATTTGGCGAGATTCTGAGCGCCGAGACGGATCGGACTGCCGGCCAGGCGATGACCGACTGCCTGCAGGTAGACCGGCGGCGGGCACAGCAGCATGCTGGCCCGAGATGCATCGCCGATTCCACCTGTCAGCGCGGTCGCAAGCGACTCACAGGAGGCTAGCGAACCATGCATCTTCCAGTTTCCCGCGATAAGCGGGGTTCTCTTTGTCATATGCGTAATCGCTTGATGGTTGGTGACCGGTCGGCGGTCGCAGAGCTTACGAACCGACGGCCATGGAATCAATACGGCTTCTGACCGAATCCGCCAGACGCTGCGCCACCGAGGAGACGGTTTCTTCGTCCTCGCCTTCCACCATCACCCGAATCACGGGTTCGGTGCCGGAAGCCCGAAGAACCACGCGACCGCGTTTTCCGAGCACGGTTTCGGCTTCGCCCACCGCGTCGCGAATGGCAGGTTCGTCGTTGACATCAACCTTTTCAGCGGCCTCCACGTTGACGATTAGCTGTGGGTAGACCGGCATATCCTCCACAAGTTCCCCGAGTCTGGCTCCCGTGCGCCGCATCACCGCCAGGACCTGAAGCGCGGTGACAAGCCCATCGCCGGTGGTCGCCTTGTCCAGGCAAAGCACGTGCCCCGAAGTCTCGCCGCCAAGTATGCCGCCGCTGGCGTTGAGCATCTCCATGACATGGCGGTCACCGACCCTTGCACGGTGAAAATCAATGCCGAGTTCCCCGAGCGCGATCTCGAGGCCCAGATTGCTCATTACCGTGCCGACGACCGGTCCCCGCAGCGCGCCCTGTTCCAGTCGGTCGCGGGCGAGGATGTAGAGCAGGCGGTCACCGTCGATCAATTCGCCGCTCTCGTCCACCATCACCACCCGGTCGCCGTCGCCGTCCAGCGCCAGACCGGCATGTGCGCGCACGCCGGTCACCGTCAACTGCAACAAGTCCGGCCGGGTCGCGCCGCAACCGTCATTGATGTTACGCCCGTTGGGAGAACAGCCGACAGGCACTACTTCCGCACCCAGATCCTCCATTACCCGTGGCGCGACCTTGTAGGCGGCACCGTGGGAGGCATCCACCACCAACTTCAGGCCCTCGAAGTTCATGCCGTCGGGAATGGTCCGCTTACAGAACTCCTGGTAGTCCACTCTCGTGTAGGCGATATGCTCGGCCTGGCCTAAGGCCTTGGAAGGTCGAGTAACGGCGGGTGAATCAAGCTGTGCCTCTATGGCCTCCTCAATCTCGTCGGAAAGCTTGGCCCCGGTACGGTCGAATAGCTTGATGCCGTTGTCGTAGTAGGGATTGTGTGAAGCGCTGATAACGACGCCGAAGTCTGCTCCGAGTCGCTTCGTGAGAAACGCGATCGCAGGCGTCGGCAGCGGTCCAGTCAGCAGCACGTCGACGCCAGAGGCCACGAACCCCGCCTCCATGGCAGACTCGAACATGTAACCGGAGACACGGGTATCCTTTCCAATGAGCACCGAGCCGCCGGCCGGGGCGAGCACGCGAGCCGTCGCGCTGGCCAGCCGCAGTGCGAATTCCACCGTCATTGGACTCCGACCGACCTCCCCGCGAATGCCGTCGGTTCCGAAATAGCGCTTGGTGACCATATTCAAACAACGCCTCGCATCGGAGCTTCAGGAATCAGGTCAAGTCGGGCTGGACTACTGCAGCGTGCATTGCAATAACACATTCTGCAATCAAATCACCAACCAACATTGAAAAATCCGATTCACTCGGCGGCAAACCGATGATCTCTGCATGGGAAGGATCGGCACAGAAGCGGGTATTGCTACCGAGAATCTCACTATCGCGCTGGATCGCGAAAATGCTTCTTTCGCCAGCGTCCACGAGCGCTTTGAGTTTCCCGAATAATTGATCGTCAAGGCGTTTCCAGGACTCCGACTTCGGGTGATCAAGGTACTCCGTATGCCCGCCGTCGCCATTGACTTCGTCGGGGTACAGGTACCAGGCAATTCCGAGCTGGCCACCTTCGGCTCGAAGAATGCAGCGGAGTAGAGCGTACTTGACGTAGTCGCCGATATCTCCAACATATCTGTTCTGCATGGGATCAATCTGCTCTGGCGGCTAAAGCGATACGATTACGGCACTCACGCGATAGTTGTAATTTCGGGTCGGCGTCAGTTCAAGCAGCATTTCTGGTTTCTTTGCACAATTTCGGATCACATCGGGATACTACCCGTTCGGGACGGCTGAACGAGTTGGGGCTACGCCGCTTCAGATTTCCGCGTAGCTGGAAAACACGCGGGAGTAGCCAGACCGAAACGCGCTTGAGGGGTGATGGCTAGTGCTGGCCGGCAGGGCCGCCCAGCGGCGGCGTACCCTTTTCCTCGGCGGGTTTGGGCTTGGCCGAAAGGCCCTCGCCGGGTTCGGAGTCGTCCCAGTCCCCCGGCGGGCTGGGCTCGCGGTTCTCCATTACTTCCTGGATCTGGTTCTCGTCGAGGGTTTCGTACTTCATCAGCGCATTGGCCATCAGGTGAAGCTTGTCCATCTCGCGCTCGAGAATGCTCTTGGCATCGACGTAGCATTCATCCACGAGCTTGCGCACCTCTTCATCGATGACGTGCGCGGTCACGTCGGAGACCTGCTTGTGGCGGGTGACGCTGCGGCCGAGGAAGATCTCGCCGTCGTCCTCGCTGTAGGTGAGCGGGCCGAGCCGGTCCGACAAGCCCCACTTGGTCACCATGTTGCGCGCAATCTCCGTGGCGCGCTCGATGTCGTTGGAGGCGCCGGTGGTGACGTAGTCCGCCCCGTAGATGATCTCCTCGGCGATGCGGCCGCCGAACAGACTCTTCATCTGGCTCAGGAGGCGCTGCCTGGAGTAGCTGTAGCGGTCCTCTTCGGGCAGGAACATGGTCACGCCGAGCGCCCTGCCCCGCGGGATGATCGTCACCTTGTAGACGGGATCGTGCTCCGGGACGTGCAGGCCGACGATGGCGTGCCCGGCCTCGTGGTAGGCCGTGAGGCGCTTGTCGTCCTCGCTCATGACCATGGAACGGCGTTCGGTGCCCATCATGATCTTGTCCTTGGCGCTGTCGAACTCCTCCATGCCGACGGTTCGACGGTTCGCCCGGGCCGCCAGCAGGGCCGCCTCGTTCACCAGGTTCGCCAGGTCCGCGCCCGAGAATCCCGGCGTGCCGCGGGCGATAACCGACGGGCGCACGCTCTTGCCGATGGGCACCTTGCGCATGTGGACCTTGAGAATCTGCTCCCGGCCGCGCACGTCGGGCAGCGGCACCACCACCTGGCGGTCGAACCGCCCCGGCCGCAGCAGCGCCGGGTCGAGCACGTCCGGGCGGTTGGTGGCGGCGATGACGATCACGCCCTCGTTGCCCTCGAATCCGTCCATCTCCACCAGGAGCTGGTTGAGGGTCTGCTCGCGTTCATCGTGCCCGCCGCCCAGCCCGGCGCCGCGATGGCGGCCGACGGCGTCGATCTCATCGATGAAGACGATGCACGGCGCGTGCTTCTTGGCCTGCTCGAACATATCCCGGACCCGGGACGCGCCCACGCCCACGAACATTTCCACGAAATCGGATCCCGAGATGGTGAAGAACGGCACCTTGGCCTCGCCCGCGATGGCGCGCGCCAGCAGCGTCTTGCCCGTGCCCGGAGAGCCGACCATGAGCACGCCCTTGGGAATCTTGCCGCCGAGGCGCTGGAACTTGGCGGGATCCTTGAGGAATTCGACGATCTCGACGACTTCCTCCTTCGCCTCCTCCACGCCCGCCACGTCGGCAAAGGTCACACTGACCTGGTCTTCGCCCAGCAGCCGGGCCCGGCTCTTGCCGAAGGACATGGCCCCGCGGCCGCCGCCGGCACCCTGCATCTGGCGCATGAAGTAGATCCACACGGCGATCAGCAGCAGGATCGGAAACGATGAGACGAACAACTGCAGCAGGAACGACTGCTGTTCCGGCGGCTCCGCCTGGATGCGTACGTTGTTCTCCTGCAGCGTGGTGATCAGCAGGGTATTGTCGGTTTCCGGGTTATACGTCACGAACGCGTCGCCATTGCGGTCGTATTCGATGGTGTCGCCCGTAAACGTCACCGTGGACACCGAGCCGTCCTTCACCTGGGAGATGAATTCGGAATAGGGGACGGTCTCCACGCGCTGGTTCGCCGGCCCGAAACTACGCACCACCGACGCCAGCACGACGGCGATGACGATCCAGAGAATCGCGTTCCTTACCAAGTCGTTCAAGACCCTACCCCCTTCGGTATTCCCGTCGAATACCGCAGCGGCCGCCGGTAGCAGAACCCGCCGATACTCGGTTTTCGGCTGGTTCCGGCACTAAAGCGGACACTACTACATCCCATGATTTCTCGCCAGCAAGTACATTTCGCGGCTTTCCGGCCTCGAGGCCTTCGGATTGATGGTTCGCACGCTCCCGAATCGCTT
>VYEH01000019.1:5534-5826 GCA_009843005.1 Pseudomonadota bacterium
CTTCCGCGTGCACTTGACAAACGCTTCGAAGCCCTCGCCCTGGAAGAGTTTGACCAGGAAACTTCCCTTGCGTTCAAGCACTTCGCAGGCGAATTTCAGGGCCTCCTCGGCCAGGTGCATCGCCCGCGGCTGATCCACATCGCGATACCCAGTGATATTGGGCGCCATGTCCGACATTACAAGGCCGGTTGAGCTCCCATCCAGCGCGCAGATGACCCGCTCGCGGACATCCGCCTCGGTGAAATCGCCCTGGATGAAACTGACGCCCTGGATCGGGTCCATCGGCATCAGG
>VYEH01000432.1 GCA_009843005.1 Pseudomonadota bacterium
GTCATCGGCGCCTGGGTGCGACTGACGGACGCCGGTCTGGGCTGCCCCGACTGGCCGGGCTGCTACGGGCAACTCATCGTTACCGAGAGCACCCGGGAGGCGGCCGAGGCATTCCCGGAGCGGCCGCTGGACGTGGGCAAGGCGTGGCGGGAAATGATCCACCGCTACCTGGCCACGGGACTCGGTCTGCTGTGCGTGATCATGGCAGGGCTTGCCTGGGCCAACCGGCGAGATCCCGAACAACCCACGCGACTTGCCTACATCCTGCTCGCGCTCGTGATTTTCCAGGGATTGCTGGGCATGTGGACAGTCACGCTGCTCCTTCAGCCGGTGATTGTGATGGCGCAACTGGGTCGGTCTGGCAACGCTGGGTATGCTGTTCTGGCTCGGGGAGTGGCGTCGCCTGCTATCGTCCCGAGGCGGGTTGCACTCGCCGGAACATGAAGCACGCGCCGAATCGCCCGGGCTTGCGCGCGCCGGCATTGCCGCGCTGCTCATTCTGCTCCTGCAAATCGCCCTCGGCGGCTGGACGAGCGCCAACTACGCGGCGCTGGCCTGCCCGGACTTCCCCACCTGCCAGACCCGCTGGTGGCCGCCGGTGACCGACTTCCGCGAAGGTTTCGTGCTCTGGCGTGAATTGGGCGTGGACTACGAGGGCGGAGTGTTGGACAATCCCGCCCGGGTCGCGATCCACTTCAGCCACCGGCTCGGCGCCATCGCGGCGCCGGCGATTCTGGGGCTGCTGGGATGGATTATGCTCCGGCGGCCCCGGCTGAGGCCAGACGGCATCGCAGTCCTGGGCGCGCTCGGGGTGCAGTTGATTCTCGGCGCGAGCATCATCATCTACGGTGTTCCCCTGGCTGTCGCCGTTGCGCACAACGGGGTGGCGGCACTGTTGCTTTTGGCGGTTCTGAATGCAAACCAGAGAATTGGACATTACCGGTGAGCGCGTTCCCGCCCGGTGGCGGGACTACTATGCGCTGACCAAGCCGGGCGTCGTCAGGCTCCTGGTGTTCACGGCCATCGTGGGCATGTTGCTGGCGCAACCCGGGATGGTCACGTGGCAGATTCTGCTCTTCGCCAGTCTGGGCATCGGGCTTGCCTCGGCCTGCGGCGCGACCCTGAACCACGTGCTCGACCAGCGACTGGACGCGAAGATGACCAGGACGCGCCACCGCCCCCTGCCCACCGGGCGGATCGAGGAGCGCGATGCCATCGCCTTTGCCATGGTGCTGGGCCTCGTGGGCATCTGCATCCTGGTTCTGTTCGTGAACCCGCTGACCGCGGCGCTGACCTTTGTCTCCATGGTGGGGTACGCGGTGGTGTACACCGTCTACCTGAAGCGGGCCACACCCCAGAACATCGTCATCGGCGGGGCAGCCGGCGCGGCGCCGCCCTTGCTGGGCTGGACGGCGGTGACCAACGAAATCAGCGGTTATGCCCTGCTGCTCTTCCTGATCGTATTCACCTGGACTCCGCCGCACTTCTGGGCGCTTGCGGTGGCCCGCAAGGAAGACTACGCCCGCGCCGGCGTGCCGATGCTGCCGGTCACCCACGGTCCCGAGTTCACCAAGTCATTCGTGCTGTACTACACCTGCCTGCTGGTGCTGATCACCCTGCTCCCCTACCTGACAGGCATGAGCGGTATCCTGTACCTGTTTGCCGCGCTGCTGCTGGGGGGCGGATTTCTCTGGCACGGCATCCGCCTGAAGTACGCCGACGACGGCAAGATGGCCATGAAGACGTTCAACTATTCCATCACGTACCTGGCGGCGCTGTTCGGCTTCCTGCTTGTCGATCACTACATTCCCGTCTTCTGGCCGGAGTAGCCGGGTGGCGGCGCATGGAAATGGCGTTCCTTCGCATCACCGCAGCGGCTCCGTTGCGATGACCGCCAGTCGAGCGAGTCCCTTCTCCCTGGATTCGACGTGGACGTCACCGCAATTCTCGATCCGCTGAACGACGCGCAGCGCGAGGCGGTGACCACGCCTCCCGGAAAGCCTGTCCTCGTGCTCGCCGGGGCCGGAAGCGGCAAGACGCGGGTACTCGTGCATCGCATCGCCTGGCTGATCCTCGTCGGGGACGTCATGCCCCAGCATCTCTTCGCGGTCACCTTCACCAACAAGGCCGCCTGGGAAATGCGCTATCGGATCGAGGACCTGCTCGGCTTTCCGACGCGCCATTTCTGGATCGGCACATTTCACGGCCTGGCGCACCGGCTGCTGCGGATCCACTGGCGCGAGGCGGGCCTGGCGGAAGGCTTTCAGATCATCGATTCCCAGGATCAGTTGCGGATCATCAGCCGTATGCTGAAGGACCTCGGCCTCAACGACGGCGAATTCGAGCCGAAGGACATCCAGTGGTTCATCAACCGCCAGAAGGACGAAGGATTGCGCCCCGGGCGGGTTGACGACGAGGGTCGGGCTCAGCTCAGGCGGCTCATCGACCTCTATGCCCGCTACGAAAAGGTATGCGCCACGGCCTCGGTGGTCGACTTCGGCGAGCTGTTGCTGCGCACGCAGGAGATGCTCGCGGCCCGTCCGGAATTGCGGGAGCAGTACCAGCGGCGGTTCCGGCACGTCCTGGTGGATGAATTCCAGGACACCAACACGATCCAGTACCGATGGATGAGACTCCTGGCCGAATCGACCGGCGCGCCGTTCGTGGTGGGCGACGACGATCAGTCCATTTTCCGCTGGCGCGGGGCGCGGATGGAGCATCTGCAGGGTTTCCAGTACGACTTTGCCGGCACCCGCGTGGTGCGCCTGGAACAGAACTACCGGTCCACGGGCAACATTCTCAACGCCGCCAACGCCGTCATCGCCCACAACGCGATGCGCATGGGCAAGAATCTGTGGACCGCAGGCAAGGCGGGAGAACCCATCACGCTCTATGCAGCTCTGAACGAACACGACGAAGCGGACTTCGTGATCGAGCGCATCCGCGAATACCTGGCGGGCGGCC
The DNA here is from genome assembly GCA_009843005.1 of Pseudomonadota bacterium. GTDB lineage: Bacteria > Pseudomonadota > Gammaproteobacteria > Steroidobacterales > Rariloculaceae > UBA6522. Next base: position 2,965 of record VYEH01000432.1, read on the forward strand.
ATCGGCGCGACGAAGCGGCGGTGCTTTACAGGTCCAACGCCCAGTCCCGGGTGTTCGAAGAGGCGCTGCTGGCAGACGGTATTCCCTACCGCGTGTACGGGGGTCTTAGGTTCTTCGAGCGCGCCGAGATCAAGGACGCGCTGGCCTACCTGCGCCTGATCGCCAACCGGCACGACGACGCTTCCTTCGACCGGGTGGTCAACATGCCGCCACGGGGAGTGGGCGCCAAGACGATGGAGGCGGTGCGCGCCCGGGCGGTGGACACCGGATCGAGCCTGTGGTCCGCCGCCATGGATTGCCTGCTGGACGGAAGCCTCGCAAGCCGCGCCAAAAAGGCGATAGAGGGCTTCCTGCAACTGGTGGATGGCCTGGCTGACGACACCGGGGACCTGGTTCTTCACGAACAGGTGAACCAGGTCATTCACGCCAGCGGACTTCTTGCCCATCACGGGCGCGCCGGCAACGAAACGGCGGAAGCCCGGGTCGAAAACCTGGAGGAACTGGTCAACTCGGCCCGCGGATTGATTCGCGACGACGACTCCGAGCTGTCGCCGCTGGACGAATTCCTGTCGTACGCGGTGCTTGAATCCGGCGAAGCGCAGGCCGGCGCCGACGAGGAAGCCGTCCAGCTCATGACCCTGCACTCGGCCAAGGGGCTGGAGTTCCCGCTGGTCTTCGTGTGCGGGCTTGAGGAGGGACTGTTCCCACACTCGCGCTCCATCGACGACGTCGGCGGGCTGGAAGAGGAGCGACGGCTGTGCTACGTGGGCCTGACCCGGGCGCGAACGAAGCTGTACCTGACCCACGCCGAACAGCGCCGATTGCATGGCAACTACCGATTCACCACCCCATCCCGGTTCATCCGCGAGATTCCCCGCAACCTGCTGGAGGACATGGGGCAGCGGATGTCGGTGTCCCGGCCTGTCTACCGACGCGAACCGCAACCAGAGCGGTTTGGCGGGCGCTTCGCCGAACGCTCCGGCGCTCGTTACCGCGCCATGTCCGGCGCCCCGATTGGCGGCGTTGACCCGCCCATGAAACTGGGTCAGCGCGTGCACCACGGCAAGTTCGGAGACGGCGTCGTGCTCGCCTGGGAGGGCAGCGGCTCGCATGCCCGGGTGCAGGTGAACTTCGAAACCGCCGGCACCAAGTGGCTGGTGCTGGCCTACGCCAACCTGGAGCTGATGTAAACTAGGGACCCTTACCTCGGTCTGAGATGGCAGGTCCTGACGCCGACTCCATCGTCATCCCACTATGAAAATCCTGATTCTGGGTGCGGGGCAGGTCGGTACCACGGCAGCCTACAGTCTCGCCCGGGAAGAGGCCAACGAGGTCACCATCGTCGACCGCGATCCGGACAAACTGCGCGAGTTTCAGGAGCGGCTGGATGCGCGCACCGTCCTCGGCCACGCCGCCCACCCCGACGTGCTCGAGCGAGCGGGGGCGGGCGATGCGGAAATGATCATCGCGCTGACCAACAGCGACGAAATCAACATGGTGGCCTGCCAGGTTGCCGGCAGCCTCTTCGAAACCCCGCGCAAGATCGCAAGAATCCGGTCTCGCGAGTACGCCAAGCACCGCTCGCTGTTCCGGCCAGACGGCATTCCGGTGGACATCATCATCAGCCCGGCGCAACTGGTGACGACCCATATTGACGAACTCATCGACTTTCCAGGCGCGCTGCAGGTACTGGAATTCTCCGAGGGCCGGGTCAGGCTGGTGGCGGCCCGGGCTCACGAGCGGGGCGCCCTGATCAATCGGCCGCTCCGGGAACTCCCGGAACATATTCCAAACGTCGAGTGCAGAGTCGCTGCGATCTACCGCGATGGCAGCAGCATCCTGCCGGATGGGGATACCGTGGTCAGGGAAGACGACGAGGTCTTTTTCGTCGCCGCCCGCAAGGACATCCAGGCGGTGCTCAGCGAGGTGCGCGGTCCGGACGACCCCATCCGGCGCGTGGTCATCGCCGGCGGGGGCAACATCGGCATGCGGCTCGCCGCCGCGCTCGAAGACTCCAACCAGGTAAAGGTCATCGAACGAAACTACGAGCGGGCGCGGCGAATCTCCGAGCGGCTCGACAAGGCCATCGTGCTCCATGGCGACGCGACCGACGAGAACCTGCTGCTGGAGGAAAATATCGACCGCACGGACGTCTTCGTCGCCGTGACCAATGCCGAGGAGGCCAATATCCTGTCGGCCATGCTGGCCAGGAGAATCGGAGCCAACAAGGTCATGGCCCTGATCAACAAGCCGGCATACGCCGATCTGGCTGCCACCGGGACCATCGACATCGCAATATCCCCGCACCAGATCACGCTGGGTTCGCTGCTGGCTCATGTTCGCAGGGGCGATGTGGTGAAGGTGCACGCGCTCCGTCACGGCGCCGCGGAGGCTATCGAAGCCGTTGCCCACGGGGATTTCCGCGAATCCCGCGTCGTGGGTCGCGCCATCGCGGAAATCCGGCCCCGGGGTGCGACGATCAGCGCGATCGTTCGCGGCGAGGACGTGTTGATGGCGCATCACGACACGGTGATCGAGGAGGGCGATCATGTCATCCTGTTCGTTGCCGATCGGCGGCAGATCGACGAAGTGGAACGGCTTTTCGAAGTCGACTAGTGTTAGAATCCCTGTCCGGCAGGATTGGATCGTAAACCATTGAATTTGCCCAATAATGCAGTGGTCGCGCCGCTCTTTCCGGCACTCGCCGGAGCTTGTCTTGCCGCCTGTTCCATGCTGCCGACACCACCGGTTTCCGAATCGGCAACGGACTTGACCGACGAATTTTCCGCAAGCGCCGATACAGGCTCCCACGATCCGTTTGAATGGTGGAAGTCGTTTGACGACCCGGTCCTCGAC
>VYEH01000353.1 GCA_009843005.1 Pseudomonadota bacterium
GCCTGGACATCTGTATCACCACCACGGCAAGAAACGACACGGAGGGGCGGGCGCTGCTGGAATCGCTCAACTTCCCCCTGCGCGCACGCTGACGCGTAATTATCGGCTGGACAGAGCAACTACGATGGCAAAGAAATCAATGATCATGCGCGAGCGCAAGCGCGTGGCGACCGTGAAGCGGTATGCCGCGAAACGCACCGAATACAAGCGCATCATCCGCGATCCGCACTCCACCGACGACGAGCGCGAGCAGGCGCAGTTGAAGCTCCAGGCTTTGCCCCGCAACGCCAGCCCGGTGCGGATGCGCAACCGTTGCGCCGTATCCGGCCGGCCGAAGGGGTTCTACCGCAAGTTCGGCCTGGGCAGGAACATGCTTCGCGAGGCCGCCATGCGGGGCGAGATTCCGGGCCTCTCAAAGGCGAGTTGGTAGGTTGATGGAGCACTAGAGGATGGCTCAATGAGTATGACGGACCCGATTTCCGACATGTTGACCCGGATCAGGAACGGGCAGAAGGCCAGGATGCGCGCCGTGTCCATGCCCGCATCGAAGATGAAGCTCGCGGTCGCCAACGTGCTGGTGGAGGAAGGCTATCTCGACGACGTGACCGTTGAAGAGGACGGTATCAAACGCAACATGACCATCACGCTCAGGTACCACAACGGCGAACCGGTCATCGAGCATATTGCAAGGGCGAGCCGGCCCGGCCTGCGCCGCTATGCGGGCGTCGACGAGATTCCCAGGGTCCAGGGAGGCCTCGGCGTGGCGGTCGTTTCCACCTCCAGGGGGGTGATGAGCGACCGGCAGGCCCGCCACCAGGGCCACGGCGGCGAGGTGATCTGCCTGGTCTCCTGACCGGCGCGAGGAACGGCCATGTCCAGAGTTGCCAAGAATCCAGTCCCTATCGGAAGCGGCGTCGAAGCCGATCTCAAGGGGAACTCCCTGACCGTCAAGGGGCCCAAGGGGAGTCTGGTGCTGGAATGCCATACGGAGGTCCAGGTGGACAAGGTCGACGGCGAACTGCGGGTCTCGCCCCGGTCCGGAAGCCGGTTTGCCAGAGCCATGGCGGGCACCACGCGCTCGCTCATCAACAACATGGTGACCGGGGTGACCGCAGGATTCGAGCGCAAGCTCACGCTGGTGGGCGTTGGATACCGGGCCAGGGCCCAGGGGCAGCAACTGAACATGACCCTGGGATTCTCCCACCCCATCAATTACCGGGTACCGGAGGACGTGACCATTCAGACGCCGAGCCAGACCGAGATCGTGGTTCAGGGCATCGACCGGCAGCGTGTCGGACAGGTGGCGGCCGAACTGCGCCGCTTCCGGCCCCCCGAGCCCTACAAGGGCAAGGGTGTGCGCTATTCGGATGAGCGGGTCGTGCTGAAGGAAGCGAAGAAGAAGTAGCCCCATGGACAAGAAGCAACGCAGACAGAGACGGGCGCGGCGCGCAAGAGCCAGGATCAGGCGGCTTGGCGCCACGCGGCTGTGCGTGCACCGGACGCCGCGGCACATTTATGCGCAGGTCATCGCGCCGGAAGGCAACCGCGTCATTGCAAGCGTATCCACGCTCAGCCCGGAACTGCGTGGCGAGTTGAAGGGCACGGGCAACAGGGAGGCGGCAGCGGCCGTGGGCCGGTTGATTGCCGAGCGCGCCACGGCCCAGGGCGTCGGCCGGGTCGCATTCGACCGATCCGGATTCAGCTATCACGGCCGGGTCAAGGCGCTGGCCGAAGCGGCCCGTGAAGGGGGGTTGAGCTTTTGAACGGTAAGCAGCGAATGGCAGGCACGGAAGAACTCCAGGAAAAACTCGTCGCGGTCAACCGCGTCGCAAAGGTCGTCAAGGGCGGACGCCAGTTCGGGTTTACCGCCCTGACGGTGGTCGGCGACGGCAACGGCCGCGTGGGCTTCGGTTACGGCAAGGCGCGGGAGCTGCCGCTGGCCATCCAGAAGTCGATGCAGGCGGCCCGCGGCAACCTTGCACGGATCCACCTGCGCAACGAGACGCTGCAGTACGAACTTCGCGGCCGCCACGGAGCCACCCGGGTGTTCATGCAACCGGCTTCGGAGGGCACGGGCATCATCGCCGGCGGCGCCATGCGCGCCGTCTTCGAGTGCGCCGGGGTGCGCAACGTGCTGGCCAAGAGCTACGGTTCGCGCAACCCCATCAACGTGGTTCGGGCCACCGTGGACGCGCTGACTAACATGCACTCGCCCGAGGAAATCGCTGCGAAGCGCGGCAAGACCGTGGCTGAAATCACCGGATGAGTTCGGACATGGCCAAGTTGAAAGTCAAACTGGTGAAGAGCAAGTACGGGCGAAAGCCCGGTCACGCCGAGTGCGTGGCGGGGCTGGGACTGAGGCGCCGCGAGCAATCCGTGGTGGTGGCCGATACGCCCGAGAACCGCGGCATGATCAACAAGGTGTCGTACCTGTTGCAGGTGGAGGAGGTCTGAAATGCGGCTGAATTCCCTCAAGCCCGGCGCCGGATCGCGCAGGACGCGCAAGCGCGTCGGCCGCGGCATCTCGGCCGGTCAGGGCAAGACCGCCGGCCGCGGCGACAAGGGCCAGCGGTCACGCTCGGGCGGCTACAGCAAGGTCGGCTTCGAGGGTGGCCAGATGCCCCTGCAGCGGCGCCTGCCGAAAGTGGGCTTCAGCTCCCGCAAGGCGCGGTTTGTCGCCGAAGTCCGATTGCATGAGCTGGCCCGGGTAGACGATGAGACCGTGGACCTGGCGGCGTTGAAGGCGGCGGGACTGGTGCCGAAGTCCACGCGCCGCGCCAAGGTGTTCCTCTCCGGCACGATCGACCGGGCGGTCAGGGTCGTCGGGCTCGGCGTTTCGCGCGGTGCGCGCGAGGCGATCGAGGCCGCCGGCGGCAGCGTGGAGGCCTGACGATGGCCAGAGCGGGCGCGGCAAATCCTGCATCGGTGCTCGGCGCGGCCGGGCGCTTCTCCGAAGTACGCCAGCGCTTGTTCTTCCTGGTGGGCGCGCTCGTGGTCTACCGCATCGGTACCTTCATCCCGGTGCCCGGCATCGATCCGTTCGCGCTGGGGCAGTTCTTCGAGCAGCAGTCCGGCACGATCCTGAGCATGTTCAACATGTTCTCGGGGGGGGCGCTGGAGCGGATGTCGATCTTCGCCCTGGGCATCATGCCGTACATTTCCGCGTCGATCATCATGCAACTGGCCGTCCATGTGGTGCCGACGCTGGGCCAGTTGCGCAAGGAAGGTGAAGCAGGCAGGAGAAAGATCACGCAATACACCCGTTACGGCACGGTGCTGCTGTGTTCGTTCCAGTCCGTCGCGGCCACCAGCGCGCTGCAGAACCAGGGCGTTGTGCTGAATCCCGGCATCGGGTTCGTGTTCAGCGCATCGGCCACGCTGGTCACCGGCACGGTGTTCCTCATGTGGCTGGGCGAGCAGATCACCGAGCGGGGCATCGGCAACGGCATCTCGATGATCATTCTCGCCAGTATCGTGTCCGGGCTCCCGGCGGCCATCGGCGGCACGCTGGAACTGGTCAATACCGGCGGCATGAACCCGGCCCTGCCCTTCGTGATGGGACTGTTGCTGCTGGCCGTGACCGGGTTCGTCGTCTTCATGGAGCGCGCCCAGCGGCGAATCACCGTCAATTACGCCAAGCGGCAGCAGGGACGCAGGCTGTACGCGGGGCAAACCTCGCATCTGCCCTTCAAGATCAACATGTCCGGCGTCATCCCGCCGATCTTCGCGTCCAGCCTGATCCTGTTCCCGGCCACCATCGCAACCTGGTTCGGCACCGGCCAGGCAGTTTCCTGGTTGCAGCGCCTGGCGGCCAGCCTCGCGCCCGGCCAGCCCATCTACATCCTGCTCTACGCGGCGCTGATCATCTTCTTCTGCTTTTTCTACACCTCGCTGGTATTCAATTCCCGTGATACGGCGGACAATCTCAAGCGCTCCGGCGCGTTCATCCCCGGGATCCGCCCAGGCCGGCAGACCGCGGACTACATCGACAAGGTGCTGACCCGGCTGACGTTCTGGGGCGCCATGTACATTACCGGCGTCTGCCTGATGCCCGAGTTCATGATCTACCAGTTCAACGTGCCGTTCTACTTCGGCGGCACCTCGCTGCTGATCATCGTCGTGGTCACCATGGATTTCATGGCGCAGTTGCAGGCGCACATGATGAGCCATCAATACGAAGGGCTGTTGAGGAAGGCCAACCTTCGCGGCGTCGGCCGGCGGTAGGTCTTTCGGGAGGCGGACATGAAAGTCAGGGCATCGGTCAAGCGAATGTGCAGGAACTGCAAGATCGTTCGCCGCAAGGGCGTGGTCCGGGTGATCTGCAAGGACCCCCGCCACAAGCAAAGGCAAGGTTAAGGAGGGTAGTGTCTTGGCTCGTATTGCCGGAATCAATGTTCCCGTACACAAGCACGTGGGCATCGCGTTGACTCATATCTACGGCATCGGCCGCAGCAGCGCCAAGATCGCCTGCCAGGTCGCCGGGGTCGACCCAGCCACGCCGGTGCGCGACCTGAGCGAGCCCGAGGTGGCCAAGCTCCGCGAAGTCGTCGGCCGATTCACCATCGAAGGCGATCTGCGCCGGGAAACCGCGATGAACATCAAGCGGCTCATGGACCTGGGCTGCTACCGCGGCATCCGGCATCGCCGCGGGCTGCCCACCAACGGGCAGCGTACGAGAACCAACGCCCGCACCCGCAAGGGACCGCGGCGGCCCATCAGGAAATAAGCGACATGGCGAGACCGACCCGGGGCAGGAAGAAGATCAAGCGCACGGTGCTGGATGCCGTGGCGCATGTGCACGCTTCCTTCAACAATACGATCATCACCATCACCGACCGCCAGGGCAACACGCTCGCGTGGGCGACGTCCGGCGGTTGCGGATTTCGGGGATCGCGCAAGAGCACGCCCTTTGCGGCTCAGGTTGCCGCCGAGAAGGTGGGCAACGTCGCCAAGGATTACGGCGTCAAGAACCTGGAAGTCCGGGTCAAGGGGCCGGGACCGGGGCGCGAGTCCTCCATCCGCGCGTTGAATGCCCTCGGGTTCCGGGTCACCCAGATCGAGGACGTCACACCCATTCCTCACAACGGTTGCCGCCCCCCCAAGCGGCGCCGCGTCTGATTGGAAGCAAATATGGCGAGATATCGAGGACCGACCTGTAAACTGGCCCGCCGGGAAGGCACCGACCTGTTCCTCAAGAGCGGGGTCAAGCCCCTGGAGGCGAAGTGCAAGCTGGAAGTTCCGCCCGGTGGGCCCGGGCAGCGGCGGCCGCGCTTCTCCGACTACGGTCTGCAGCTTCGCGAGAAGCAGAAGCTGCGGCGCATGTACGGCATCCTGGAGCGGCAGTTCCGCAACTACTACAAGCGTGCGGCACGCGGCAAGGGTTCCACCGGCGAGAACCTGCTGCGCATGCTGGAGGGCCGACTGGACAACGTGGTCTACCGCATGGGATTCGCCTCCACACGCGCCGAGGCGCGCCAGTTGGTGAGCCACAAGGGCATCGTGGTCAACGAACAGATCGTCAACATCCCCTCGTACCAGGTCAAGGCGGGGGATACGGTGGCGGTGCGGCGGCGGGCCAGGGCGCAGATGCGCATCAAGGCTGCCCTGGACATCGCCACTCAGGTCGGGATTCCCGAATGGGTGGAAGTGGACGAAAAGAAAATGGAGGGGGTGCTCAAGGCGCTGCCGGAACGGGACGAGATCCTTCCCGACATCAACGAAAATCTGGTCGTCGAGTTGTATTCCAAGTAAATGGAGCACTAAATGCAGGAATCAGCCACCGAGTTCTTGAGGCCGCGGACCGTCAAGGTTCAGCCC
>VYEH01000332.1:0-2624 GCA_009843005.1 Pseudomonadota bacterium
CGCCGCCCAGGGGGCCCTACCCGGACCGTGCGGACCGAGACTGACGGCATTGTCGACAGCGCCACCGAGCCTGAGTTTACGCAGCGTATCGATCATCGGCACGATGTCTTCGTTGTTCGGGGCGATGACCAGGCTGGAACGAAAAGCCGGCGGATGCTGGATCAGGCGCACACCTACCTTCGTGACGATGCCGTAGTTGGATTGCGAGAACATGCCCTGTACGTGGGGGCCCAGACCGTACGGATACTGCGCCCAGGCGCCGGAACCTTCGATGGCGGCCATGCCCGTGCGGATGACTTCCCCCGTCGGCAGCACGACCTCCAGGCCGGAAAGCGCCCGGTAGCGTTCGCCATTGAGCCCGTATCCGACGCCGCGTTCCAGACCGATCGCGACGATGCTCGAGTAGGCCGGAGAAGGCCCGTCGATCCAGAGCCTGAGTCCGCGGCGCTGGATTTCCTGCCAGAGTTCGTACTGGCTGACCCCGGGTTCGACGATGGCCGTGGCATTGGCCTCGTTCAGTTCCAGGATGCGGTTCATGCGCTTCAGATCGATCATGAGGGACCCGGCAACGCGTGATTCCGTTCCGCCATACCCGAAATTCTTGCCCGTCGAGAATGCCCAGGTCGGAATCCCGTAGTCGTTGGCGACCCGCAGCACCCCCTGTACGTGCTCCACCGTGTGCGGCGCCACGGCCGCTGAAGGGACCGGCTCGTCATCGCTTCCCTGCAGCGGCGAGTACGGGTCGCGGTAGGTCTCGATGTGGGCATCGCCGGCAAATACCCACTCGTCTCCAACGATCTCGCGCAGCTCGGCCATTGCGCTGTCAAAATCCTGTTGCGAAAGTCCTTGCGGGAGCGGCATCGTCCTGTTCCTTTATTGCGGTGTTCGCCGTTTTTTTCTGTATTTAGCGTTCCGGGTGGTCAGCCGCGAATCGGCGCGACGACCCAGGCAGCCAGTTGAGTTGGGCCGCGATGATCCCTTGCCTGCATCGCCAGGGTCATGTAGCAGTCGACAAGGCTGTCGAGTTCGCTCGACAACGCAGATACCGGCGGCCGCGCCGGGTTGACCGGCAGACGGATCGTCTCGCGGCCCGTTTCGCGATCGATCGAGAGGTCGACCCGCAGTTCCTGCCGGTACCCCACATCACGGGCGAACGCACGCATCACTTCGGAGTCCAGATCCGACGTGAACCCGGCCATTACGGTTGCTCTTTCGAGGCATGTGCCGCGCAACGAGTCGAACCAGAACCTGGTCAGATCGCCACGAATCGAAACGCACGGTATTCCCGATGCACGAGCGAGCCGCGACAAGGCTTCGTGACCGCCAATCCTCTCATCCACAACGATGACATCGAATGGGGGCCGGACCTGTCGCGCAGCCGCAGCGAGGCCGAATGCCCGATGGCTGAACGAGGTCAGCGCCAGCGCCGTCGCGCCGGTCTTGAGGATTTCCCTTCGTGTCGTCATGCCCAATTGCATCAGAGCGCTTGCCGGGATTCCGCGAAGTCGTTTGATGGCGATGGCATGAGGTTCACCCCGCTCTGCAGTACCGACCGAGTATACAACTTGACACTCGTAAAGTTAATTACTAGATTTCTACCCTTCACATTTGCCTCGCCCACAACCCGGAAAAGACCTGACAGGGATAAATTCAGCGAGGTAGTTGTCGCTGTTCTATTGCTTCGCTACGGACTGATCACAATCGAAAATATCACTCTACGGAGTCAATCATGCAACCAGACAAGATGCCCGGCGATTCTCATTCGGATCTGTGCCGACGTGATTTCCTGAAGTATGCCGCGGGCGGTGTCGCCGCCGGCGCGCTTGGCGCCAACGCGGTCATGGATGCCCGGGCTCAGTCGATTCTCAAGGCCGACCGCGGCCTGTTGACGAGCTATCCGACGCTGACCAGTGCCACGAAAGATTGGCGGTGGAATCGGATCCGATCGATGATGGCGGACAACAATGTCGATGCGATGCTGATCATGAACGACCAGGCGTCGCGCTACCTGTCGGAAATGCAGAGAACGACCCTGCTGTTTCCCATCGACGGCGAACCGATTGCATTCTCCGTATTCGGGAGTGGCGCGATGGAAGCCGAGGCGCTGATGAAGGGCGAAGACGCCGGTATCGAGTCCTGGGTGAGAGACATTCGCTCGGCACAGGGCACGCCCGTGCACCTTGCCGAGGCCATCCGCGAAAAGAATCTCGAAAACGCGCGAATCGGCACGTTCGGCGTTGATCAGATTGGCCACATCCAGCGCCGCACCGGCAACTGGCGCCCCGGCGGGCTCGGCAGCGCGTTGCGGCAGCAACACCCGCGTCTCGAGTTTGTCGAGCTCTGGGATGAATTCATGCAGTTGTGGCTCGTCAAGAACGACGAGGAAACGGCCATGTTCCGAAAGGCCGCGGCAGCGGCGGAACTGGCGTGCGAATTGTTTCGCGATGCCTGTGTACCCGGCAACACGCTGGCCGATGTCAAGGCAGCCGCCTACTCCGAGCCGTCCCGCTACGGTGTCGAAATGGTGCACCTTTGGATTGGCGGCGGCCCGGATGGCGGTCGTGAGATTCCCTGGGTGCGGCGGGGAGTCCGTCCGCCCGTGCTCAACCGGGGCGGCGGGCTCG
>VYEH01000332.1:2634-5774 GCA_009843005.1 Pseudomonadota bacterium
TCGTGGGCGAATTCATGGTCAACTGCGGATCGCTGAACTCACAGATATGCATTTCCGTTTCTGTCGGACCGCTGTCGGACAAGAAGCGCGAACTGGCCGACATCTGCCGCGAGTCCTACGACGCCTGCCTCGATGCTATATGTCCCGGAATGATGTTCAGCGAACTTGGCGAAGCGATGGCGGGACCGCTGCGCCGCGCCGGCGCCTGGCAGATGAGCCCGCTGATTCACACGCTGAACCCGACGGAAAGCGTCACGATAATCACCGAGGGCATTCTGGGACCGCGAGGCTATCCGGGTGTGCGCGAACGATTTGCAGGCGTCGAGTTGCGGGAACTCGGCGAGGATCGGGGTGAGCTGATTCTCGAGGCGGGCATGGCCTTTCAGATCGAGCCCAATGCCGCCTTCGAGCGGACATTCGTGAACACGGGCGGCAGCCTGATGCTGCACGTGGACGGCACGGAGGAACTGAATCCGATCTGCGCCAACGTGATTGAGCTTGACGTATAGGTCAGGTACAGCGTCTCAATGGCAGAAGGACCGGCGGTTGGGCACGAGCCCGTCGCGGGATTGAGACTGTAGGTTGCCTATCTGGCAAAACTTCCGACGATCGCATCCGTATGCGCGTCGACGACCTCCTCGATCGGCACTCCGGCAAAGTGCTCGCTTTCCTTGGCGACGATGATGCGGTGCAGGACGGCGCCCTGAAACACGAAAAAGAAATCGTCGATGGGCACCTGCGCGATGATGCCGGCCTCCATTGCCTGGGTGAGCAGTCGTTGGATCTGTGTGCGGTATCGCGCGATCCGGTCTTCAAGGAGCCGCTGATAGCGGTCCGAGTTCTTCCTCGCCGAGCGGTTGATCAATGCTTCGTGGTAATGGATGCACGGTATATCGGGCGATGCGAGCGTAAACTTGATGATCGTCTTCACGCAACTCCGGAACTGATCCCGTGGGTCGGAAGAATCGCCTGTGATGCTCAATGCCTGATGGAACTCCTGGAAATCTTCCTGACGCGCCTCGAGCGCCGCGTCCCACAAGTCCTGCTTCGATCCGAAGTGGTGGGCAATGAGCTGGTGATTGACTCCGGCCTCGACAGCGATGGTCCGTAGCGAGACACCGTCGAATCCATGGCGCGCAAAGGCCTTCAGCGCGGCCATCAGGATTCGCCGCCGCGTCGAAGGCCCGTCGCGTAACGCGGCCCTGACTTTCAAACGATGTGCGGGCTGGCTCAAGGTCTCATCCTGCTCGTGGCAATCCGGAAATCGGAGCATTAAGCCTATTATAATCTGACACTTGTCACGTCTACGTCCGCGCTCCAATCAAACCGCATTACAATCCGGACACCTTGCCCCTGAAATGAGGCAAGGCGGCGGACGGCGACAGACCCTGTTGGCAAACTGCCTCTTCGCCGTTGATGTCTGGCGCTGGGCTATACTTGCGCGTCGTGAATGTGGCGGATCGGGTGTCCGGAAGGCTTGCGCGATGAAGTTTGCGGTCCCGTGGCCGGTCATTGCCCTTCTCGTGGCGTATTCGGCATCCGCACAAGACCCGGACAGCTCCGCAGCCGATGAGCCCGCGATGGAGGAGGTCGTGGTCGTCGGCTCCCTGATCAAGCGGCGGGTCGTCTACGAAGGCCGCGCTCCGGTGCAGACGCTGGAAGCGGAACTGTTCGAATCGGTCGGCGCCGCCCAGCCCGTGGACATTCTCGCGAGCCTGACCGCCAACACGGGCTCCTACCTGGCCACGCAGCAGAACTACCTGCAGGGCGTCTCGCAATTCAGCCTGCGGGGCGTGGGCCTGTCCTCCACCCTGACGCTGATCAACGGCCGCAGGGCCGGGCTCGCGCCGGTTTCCAACGATGTGGGACAGACGTTCTTCGACATCAACTCATTGCCCGTGTTGCTCATCGAGCGGGTGGAGGTGCTGCGCGACGGCGCTTCGGCCACATACGGTTCCCAGGCAGTTGCGGGCGTTGCCAATATCGTCACGCGAAGGGGCTTCACGGGGCTTGAGGTCATCGGCGGCTATCGAACCGCCAGCAACCGCGCGTACGACCTGGGTTTCGCGGCCGGTGTCGAGGCTCCGAGGGGTTACGTCAGCCTGTACGGCGCGTGGCTCAAACAGGATGAGAACTTCCGCACCGAGTTCGACTGGTTGATTCCGAGGGTCGTCGACCCCGACGGGGACGGCGACATCGTGGAGGGCTCGTTCGATTCGGGGCGTGGCTCCCCCGGCAGTTTTCGCCGCGCCGTTGCCAATGCCGATGGAAGCTACTCGCCCTTTCAGTTCGGAGGCATGGACACGCCCCGCTTCCCCGATCCCGACTGCCGGGAAGGCGGGGGTTATCCGAGCGGTTCGCTGTGCCGGATGGACTTTTCCGACCAGCGCACAATGATCGCCGCCGAGCAGCGGGCCCAGTTTTTCGCCGACGCCGAGTTCGAGTTGGCCGGCGCAGTCACGCTTTTCTCCGAAATCGGCTGGTCGGTCAACGAGGTGAAGGACCGCGTGGGCAACATGCTGCTGTTCCAGGGCAACGTCGAGCGCACCAACGAGTTCTTTGTGCCCGCGAACCACCCCTTCAATTTCTGGACCGACCCGGACGGCGATGGCGTTCTTGCCCATGTCCCGCCGTCGGACTGGGATCCGGAAGTGCACGAGGCGGTCCCGCTCGGGTATTTCGGGCGCCCGCTGGGCGCGGAGGCCTTCGGCGAAAACTCCGGCGACGAGCTGCGCGAGTTCGACAATCTGAGGGTGATGGCCGGTTTCGAGGCGGATCTGACCGGCGGCTGGACGGGCGAGGGCTACATCGTGCGTGCACGGTCGGACCTCGCCGTGAATTCGGAGCGCCACTGGATCGCCGCCGAGTTCGCCGGGGCGGTGGCGGAAGGGCTGTGGAATCCTTTCGGCACGCGGCTGGTTGCGCCGGACCTGGTTACGCCGAAGACCGTGTCCGGTGACGGGCTGGCGCCGTCGCTGGCCGGAAGGCGCGCCGCCAACGATCCGGAGACCTTGCGCCGGTTCGAAAGCACAAGGACGGAAAGCGCCACGAGCGTTCAGAACGTGGCGGAATTTGTGGCGACCGGCGACCTGTTCGAGTGGCGCGGCGAGCCGGTGACACTGGCCACCGGTGTCCAGTAT
>VYEH01000444.1:0-1902 GCA_009843005.1 Pseudomonadota bacterium
GAATGGGCATGGGTATGGGACAATAGCCAGGCCATAAGGCTTGGTCGTGGCCGCCGGAACGCGTGGCGCGTTTTCGGCGGCCATGGTCTTTCGGTCGTCCGGAGTCGCGGGCGGACATCGGTCAAGATCTTTACAGGGGGGGAATGTCATGCGCTCCAGGCTCGTGATTGCAATCGCGTTATTTCTTTTTATATCAAATAGTTACGCGCAAGATCCCAACGACGATCTGGAAGACAGGATCCGCAGCCTGGAGGCTGCGGTGGCGACACTGGATACCCGCCTCGCAACCCGGACCACCACAGGCGCCGGCTCGCTGGATACATCCGTGGCAGGCCTGTCGGTTCAGCACCGCATCGACGACCTGGAAAGACAGGTCGAGAATCTGGCGCGCCGGATGACCACGCTTCAGCGCCAGGTGGATCAAGCCGGACGCGACGCATCCAGCGCAATTCGCGAGGCCGAGGCCGCAAGACGGGACGCGCGGGATGCGTTGATGCGTGCACGCTGAGGCTACCGAGCGCGGATCTCCTCAGGCCGTCAGGGCGTGCGGCGGCCTTCGTTGCCTGTGTTAGCCTATGCGCCCAATGTCGCTTGAACGCGCAAACAACGGAACTTATCCATGGCAGACATTCCAGGAGACGGCGAAATCCGCATGTCGGCGGGCAACCTCTATCGGGAGGAAACCTATACCGATCGGCAGGTAGGGAGCCTGCAGATACTTACTCCGGTCAAGAAGGACGGCTCCACCGACTTTTCGCGGCAGCGAATGTTCGTGGGTCAAACCCAGATCCTCACGCCTGCAGGCGCCCTGCCCCTGAGTTTCGAGATCGAGGCCAAAACGCTGGAAGAGGCGATCGAGAAGTTCGGCGACAGTGCGCAGAATGCGCTCACGGGCACCATGCAGCGCCTGGAGGAGATGCGCCGGGAAGCCGCCTCATCCATCATCGTACCGGGAAGCGATCCGATGGCGGCCCCGGGCGGAGGACTCCAGGTTCGCTAAACAGACTCTCCTCCACGCTTGCCAGGGGCAGACGGGGTCGGTGCGGATTCAACAATGAAACATTTGCTCAAGGACCCGCTGCTTCACTTCGTGGTACTCGGCCTCGGCCTTTTCCTGCTCTATCAACTCTCGGACAGACAGGCCGGCGACGGCGAAATCCTCATCGACCGCGATGCCCTGCTCACGCACTTGCAGTACCAGTCGGTGGCCTTCGACCGGGCGCAGTTCGAACTGTTCCTCGACGACATGTCTCCGCGCGAAACGGCGGACCTGATCGTGGAAGCCGCCCGGGAGGAAATCCTCTACCGGGAAGCGCTGGCGATGGGGCTTGACCGGGACGACTACATCATTCGCAGCCGTCTCGTTCAGAAACTCAGGTACCTGGCGGAAGGATTTGCCAGCGATGCGGACACCCTGAGGGAAGATGAAGTTGAAGCGTTTTACGACGCAAATCGCGACAGTTACGAACTTGATCCCTACATCACACTGACCCACGTCTTCTTCAATGCGGAGCGGCGAGGATGGGATGAGGCGCGTGCGCTGGCCGGGGCCAAACTCCAGGAACTGAATGATGGGCCTGTGCCGTTCGACCAGAGTTCCGCCCACGGCGACCGATTCCCCTACTTTGTCAACTATATCGAGCGCCCCCCGCAACTCGTCGCCAGCCACTTCGGAGGCGAAATGACCGAGGCACTGTTCCAACTCCCGGTCGACGAGACATCGTGGAGGGGACCGTTCGACTCCCGGTTTGGTACACATCTGGTGCTGGTCACCAATCAGCAACCGGAACGCATTCCGAGCTTCGACGAAATCAGGGATCGTGTAGCGGCCGACGCCCAGGCGGCGCGCGACCGTGACCTTACGGACGCCGCGATCGACGAGATCGTGGCGCGCTACACGAT
>VYEH01000444.1:1912-5745 GCA_009843005.1 Pseudomonadota bacterium
ATCGTCATCGGCGCCGACCTGCAGGATACCGGCGCGGCGACCGAGGCTTCGACTCCGTGAGACACACAAAGTGCCTGGTGGGCGTCGGGGTCGCCCTCATCGCTGTGGGCGCGTTCGGTCACGATCTGCGCCCGATCTTCGTCGACATATCCCAGATGTCGGAAACCGATGCCACACTGCGTTGGAAGGTCCCCTCGACGGTATCGCGGTCTCAGCTCCCGGCAATCAGCCTGTCGGACGAATGCACGGCTGAATCCGATCTCCGCGTCGTACTCAGGGCCGACACCTACCAGGGTGAACAGACGTACCAATGTGCCACTGAACTGGCTGGAGCCACCGTTTCACTGGACTTTCCCTCGACCAACCCGTCGCTGACCACGATCACGCGGGTGCAGACCCACGATGGCCAGCTGCTGTCGGGGCTGCTGCCGCCGGACGTAACCGCCTGGGTGATCCCCGAAACGCCCGGGCGCTGGGAGGTCGCACGCAACTACACGGAACTCGGGATCGAACACATCGCCGTGGGCTGGGACCACCTGCTGTTCGTGGCGTTGATGGTCCTGCTCGCGCGCAGCCCCCGTCGGACCCTGATCATGGTGACCGGATTTACGGTCGCCCATTCGCTGACGCTTGCGCTGTCCACACTCGATCTGGTGTCGCTGCCCATCCCGGTGGTGGAGACGGTGATCGCGCTCAGCATCGTCTTTCTGGCCACGGAAATCGCGCGCGGTAATCCGCGGACCCTGGCGCACCGCTACCCGCTGCTGGTAACCAGCCTGTTCGGCCTCCTGCACGGCTTCGGGTTTGCCTCGGTGCTGCGCGAAGTAGGCCTGCCGCCCACAGAGTTGCCGACGGCCCTGCTTTTCTTCAATGTGGGCGTGGAAATCGGACAGATTGCATTCGTCGTGATGATCTACGCCGCCGGCGTGGGTTGGCAAGCAGCGATGCGCCGAGCGCGCTTCGGGCGGCGCGGGTTCATGGAAGAGGGATCCCCCGCGGCTACGGCTACCGCCTACGCGGTGGGAGCGATTGCCAGCTTCTGGACGATCGAACGGCTGCTGGCGATCTGAACCTGCTTCGCTTCCATATCATCGACCGCCTCGTTACCGGACCTCATCGGCCCACAGGACTATTTACGCGGGTGCGTCGATAGAGGTAGTACCCACCGGCATGCCGGTGGGTACCCAGGTCCCTGCTTCTGGTCTTGCCGACTTCTACCTCTAGAAGACGTACCGCGCACCCAGGTACATGCGCATGTCGCCTTCCTGGTAGGACTGTACTTGGCTATGCGTGCGGCCGCGGAAGATGATCGGTTCGTCCGTCAGGTTGATGCCCTCCAGGACAAAGGCCAGATTATCCGTGGCAGCATAGCTGGCGCTGAAGTCAATCTGCGAGAACGCGTCAACAAACCGCGGAATGCGTTGACCGGTGTTGGTGTTGGCCAGAAATCTACCGCGGTTGTTGTAGTGCAAACGCACACTGAACCGTTCGTTCTCGAAGAAGGCTCCGAGATTCCACGAGTCCGACAAGCCCACCAGGGCAAACTGTTCCTCATCGTTCGGGTTGGCATACACATCGTAGCTGATATCTCCGTCGACAACGGTCGCGTTGGCCTGGAAGCCGAAGCCGCTGAGGTTTCCGGTGAAGAAGTGCACCCAGTTCAGTTCCACGCCGTTGATATTGGCGCTCGCCTGGTTCGTGGGCTGCTTGACGATAAAGTCCAACAATGGATCGTCTGAATTGGGTTGGATATCATAGATGCTGGCGACGTCAGATGACTGGTCGGAACCCCCCGGCTCAGAGGGGTCGATGTAATCATTGGCACCCCCTGGGAAATCCTGCGGATTATCGAGGATGGCGGTCATGGTGAAGAGCCTCGTCTCGGTCACGGGGTAACCACGTGCCTCCAATTCCGCGACGGCCTGACCCGAGCGCGTGCCCGGACGTCCGCTGGTGACATTGCGCAGGCCGAACAGGTTTGTCGTTATCTGCTCGTTGCCGACAAAGTTTTTTACCGACTTGTCGAAGAAGGCGACCGTAAAGGCACTGCCCTCGCCGTAATACCACTCCAGCGACAGGTCGAAGTTGTCGGACTCCAGCGGCAGCAGTTCCGCGTTACCCCTGCTACCGGTGGCGACGGCGCCCAGGTACGTCACACCGCCTGGATTACCGGCATTGGTATCGACGAACATGGCGCCATACGGCGCGCGCGCGAGGGTCTTGCTGAACGAGGCGCGTGCTTTCAGGTTATCGGTGGCATCCACCGAGAAGTCGAGGCTCGGCAGCAAGTTGTTATAGGTGAACGTCTGCACCACCCCCTCTGGTTCCGGGCTGAATACCGTGGCGTGGTCGTTGTCCGATGTCCAGTCTTTGCGCAGGGGGATCGACTGAACCGCTATGGATTCGACCTCCGTCCGCTCATAGCGCAGCCCGGCCACGACCTGCATCGGCCTGCCACCGACTTCGCCATCCAGGATCCCCTCGCCGTAAAGCGACACGACGCTTTCGCTGATGAGGTTATCCGATCTGTTTCTGAAGCCTCGGTTGTCTTTGTCGAACTGTCTCCCGCGGACTTCGACGAAGCCGTCATAGGCCTCCGCTAACTCTAACGGGTTGACAAAGAACGCTTCCTGGCCCACGAGCCGCAGACTGGCGCCCGGGGCTACCGTTCCGCCGGCGGCGGTGAAATCCGAGACCAGTTCGTCCGCCGACAGGATCAGATTGTCGTGGTCGTCAAACTGGCAGCTGATGCATACGGTTTCGATGGCATCTTCT
Organism: Pseudomonadota bacterium; assembly: GCA_009843005.1. Taxonomy (GTDB): domain Bacteria; phylum Pseudomonadota; class Gammaproteobacteria; order Steroidobacterales; family Rariloculaceae; genus UBA6522. The sequence continues at coordinate 4,688 of VYEH01000444.1, forward strand.
CCCATCAGCGTCACGACATCGCCAATGTAGAAAGTGTTCCAGTCACCGATTGCGTCCCGGTAATTCTCGATGACCCTGTGCATTTCGTGGTCGACAAAGCCGGCGCCGAAATTAGCCCTGACCGGGCCGCCGTTGTCGAGCTCGAGTCTCACCTGGGCCTGGTCGATGGTGGTTTCCTGTTCAGCAAATTGTTGCAGGATCCACTGGGCGCCGAGGTCCGACTTTTCAAAAATGCCATTCGCATTGCCGCCGGGGAAGGTAACCTCCCTACCGCCGACCATGGCGGTGGTGGGGCCCGAGCCGTCCGCGATGGTCTGGATGACGTTGGGTATCTCGGTGCGGTAGTCCACGATGTGGGCAGCGACAGCCTGACCGCCGAGGGAGACTGCTTCATAGATAGAGCCAGTCGGGTGATTGCCGCCGGCAGCCGTCCTGCCATTGGACACGTCGACGTTTAACGTAAGCGAGTCATTGATCTGATAGTCTAAATTGAGGCCGAACGTAGACAACTCGTCTCGCAACTCGAACAAGCCATTCCGGAAAGGGAGCTCCTTGCCCGCCTGGCTGAAGTCGCTGCCGGCGCCGGCCGCGAGCGGCTCGGACAACCAGTCCGGGATGCTGACGGCAGGGTCGTCATCGAACACGACAAAATCGAACTGGCGGACCCAGAAGGGTAGATCGCCAATATTCCATGAACTCTGATCATTCCGCGCGATCATCCCATCCGCGGTAATGGTCATGCGGTCCGAGGGCGCCCACTGCAGGGTCACCATGGCGTTGGTGCGCTCGCGCGTGCCCTCGGCGTACGTGTAGGTCGCAGAATTCGGGAAGCCGGTCAGTTGATCGGGGTCGGGTGGATTGATCACGGTGGCGTCCTGATAGGGGCCGTCGTGAGCGAAGGGAAACCTCCATTGGAGCCCGCCCGAGCCGCCGGTAATCGCCGTGCGATTCGAGTACTCGCGCTCCTGGACGGAACCGAAGGCGGACACGCCGAAGGTGCCCGCATCGTTCGTCCAATTGCCCAGACCGCTTATCTCCGGCGTCGTGCCACCGCCGGA
>VYEH01000296.1:0-2831 GCA_009843005.1 Pseudomonadota bacterium
CGCGGGTCTGCGTCCCTCGCGCGCCCGGCGTGGGGTGGGTGGGTGATTTTTGGCGGTTGGTGGTTGCGACCTCCCCCCCCCCCGCGGCTGTCACGTCAGAGCCGCCGGCTTAACCCTCCAGCCAGCTGCTCACTTCCTCCAGATCCTCGATGGTCAGGCTGCCCGCCGCCTGCTTGAGCCGGAGAACGTTGAGGATGTAGTCGTATCGGCTGCGCGCGTAGGTGGTCTGTGCGCGCCGCAGCGTGTTCTGTGATACCAGCACGTCGACGGTAGTCCGTGTGCCCACTTCGAAACCCGCCTCGGTAGCCAGCAGTGCGGTTGAAGAGGATTCCACCGCCTGACGCAGCGCCTGCACGCGGGCAATCTCGGAAATCACGCTCAGATAGGCATCGCGTGTTTCCCGCTCGGTGGCCCGTGCGACCCGCTCCAGGGCTTCCAGCGTCGCCCGGTGCTGGTAGACCGCCTGCTGGATTCTTGCGCCGTTGACCCCACCCGAATAGATGGGAATGCTGAAATTGAGCGAAAAACTGTAGCTTTGCGCCGCCGACTCCGACCCGGTTTCCTCCGGCGGACAGCGAAACGCCGCCTGCTGCAGACACGGCGGATTCGCCACCAGGTTGTTGATCCGGGTCGTGCGCGAGGCCGATTCGCCCAGGTTGCCGCTCAGGCTCACCGTCGGCAGGCGGACGCTGCGCTGTATGGCGACATCGTCCAGCGCGATATCCGAAGCCAGCCGGCTGGAGATCAGCGCAAGATTCTGGTCCAGCGCCGTTTGCACCCAGGTCTCCGCGTTGTCGGGATCGGGCCTCATCAACGGAATCTCTTCCATCGGGCCGTCGAGATCCATGATGGACTCGCCGATGATCTCCCGGAGAAACTCGCGAGCCGTCGCCACCGCCTGCTGTGCCCCGATTTCCGCGGCAATGGCCTGGTCGTAGCCCGCCTGGGCTTCCTGCACGTCGGTGATGGCGATCAACCCGACCTCGAATCGCCGCTGGGCCTGTTCGAGTTGGCGGCCAATGGCCTCCCGCGCCGTGGTTTCCGAAGCCAGGGTATCCTCAGCCGCAAGAACGAGGAAATAGCTGGTTGCGACCCGGACCATCAGTTCCTGCTGGGTAAACGCAAGATCGGTCTCCGCCTGTACCACCCGCTTCTCGGCCTGCCTGAGACCGACGACGGCGCCCCAGTTGAACACCGGCTGGTTCAGCCTGAGGGACCAGTTGGACGAGTCCCGCTCGAATTCCGTGCTCAGGATGTCGGGATCGGGCTGACCCGAGGCAAAGTTGGTGGGCCGATTGGGATCCTCCTGACGCCCCGTGGACCCCCCGAGCGCAAAGCTCAGCGACGGCAGCACGACACTGCGCGCCAGCGGCATCACCTGGCGGTTCGCGAGGTAGCGGGCCTCGGCTTCGCGAAGGACCGGGTCGTACATCAGCGCCAGGCGATAGATGTCCAGCAGGTCTTCCGCCGAGGCCGGCGTGGCCGCGCAGGCGAGTAATCCGAGAAAGGCAATGAAACGCTTCTTGAGGTGTCTCATGGTGGTCCTACCGTTTAAGTTCAGGTCGAGAATCGGTATCAGTACCGGGGAACGGAAGAATCGATTTCCAGCGACCAGGCATCGATTCCGCCGGTGAGATTGAATACCCTGGCGTACCCCGAGGCGGCCAGGAATTCAGCGACGCGCAGGCTGCGAACGCCGCCGTGACACATGACGACCCAGGTATGCGCCGGGTCCAGTTCGTCGAGACGGCCCGGAACCGTTCGCATCGGGATGTGGAGCGCATCGGCCACGTGCGCGGCCTGCCACTCGGCGGGTTCGCGCACATCGAGCAGCGTAACATCGTCGCGCCGGCTTTCGGGCCAGCGCTCGCAGAACTCTGTGGGAGTCAGTTCCGGGATGTTCGCCATCGTATCGCCCCGGACACTAGAGCACGAACGGCTCGGGGCGCTCGGCGTTGACCAGGGGAGAAACGACGGTTTCGAAGAGGATTTCCCGAGCCGTGTTTCCATGCAGATCCTTCCCGATCAGCAGCGCGTCCATCACGGGCGTGCGCCCGACGACGACAAAGAGCCGGCCACCCGGCCGAAGCAGGCGCACGAACGTGTCGTCGAGTTCGGGCACGGAGCCTGTGACAGCTATGGCATCGAATCGTTCATCCCCATCCAGCGCTAGGGCGTCGGCAGTGCGCAATTCGACGTTATGGACACCGTCCCGCCGGAGCTTGCCCGCCGCATCGGCGGTGAACTCCGCGAAGATATCCACGCTCACCACACGACCCGCAAGCGCGGCCAGACAAGCGGTCAGGAAGCCGCTTCCCGTACCGACCTCCAGCACGGTGTCCGCCGGGTCCAGATCCAGTGCCTGCAGGAGCCGGCCCTCGACGCTGGGCGTCATCATGCGCTGGCCGTGGGCCAGGGGAATCTCCGTGTCGGCAAACGCCAGATCCGCATAGGCTTCCGGGACAAATCGCTCGCGGCGAACGTGCCGCACCGCGTCCAGGACGCGCTCGTCCAGAACTTCCCAGGCCCGAAGCTGTTGCCCGAGCATCTGGGCGCGTGCGGCTTCAACGTTCATCGGATGGCAGGCATGGCTCTGTCGTCAGGAGCGGTCTAGGGTACGGAGTTTCCCCATCCCCTACAACCGATCGCGAGGGTCGGATTTCCAAAGAATTATGATGAACACCGAGACTTTCCGTCTTCCTGGAGGATGTGTGCGAACCGGCCTTGGTGGTGGAGGGGCGCGTACGGACAGCCCTTTCGAGCTTAACCTCCCCCCGCCATCCATGGCGGGGGTCGGATCGGGGGCTCCTCGCTAATGGCCATCCATGGCC
>VYEH01000296.1:2841-4313 GCA_009843005.1 Pseudomonadota bacterium
GCCCCGCCCCTTTGCTCCCCCCCCCGGTTGGGGGCGATATGTTATGCGCAAAGGGGGGCAAAAAAACCAACCCCGCCCCACACCAAAACTGCCGAACTCTAAAGCAACGGCACCGCCAGCAACGCGACGATATTGATGATCTTGATCAGCGGGTTGATCGCAGGCCCGGCGGTATCCTTGTAGGGATCGCCCACGGTGTCGCCGGTGACGGCAGCCTTGTGAGCCTCGGAACCCTTGCCGCCCAGGTTGCCGTCCTCGATGTACTTCTTGGCGTTGTCCCAGGCCCCGCCGCCGGTGGTCATGGAGATGGCCACGAACAGGCCGGTGACGATGGTTCCCAGCAGCAGCCCGCCCAGGGCCTCCGGCCCCAGGACAACTCCCACCACGATGGGCACCAGCACCGGCAGGAGCGAAGGCAGCACCATCTCCTTGATGGCCGCTCGGGTCAGCAGATCCACGGCCGTGGAGTAATCCGGCCTCGTGGTGCCTTCCATGATCCCGGCGATCTCCCTGAACTGGCGGCGCACTTCCTCCACCACCGATCCCGCGGCGCGCCCCACCGCCTCCATGGCCAGAGCGCCGAACAGGAACGGCACCAGGCCGCCGATGAAGAGCCCGACGATGACCTGGTAATCCGAGAGATCAAACCGCAGATCGACCCAACCCGCCACTTCGAGGCTGTGGGTATAGTCGGCGAACAGCACCAGCGCGGCCAGCCCGGCGGAACCGATGGCGTAGCCCTTGGTGACCGCCTTGGTGGTGTTGCCCACGGAATCCAGCGCATCGGTGACCTTGCGAACGTCGGAGGGCAGTTCCGCCATCTCCGCGATGCCACCCGCGTTGTCGGTGATCGGGCCGAAGGCATCCAGCGCCACGATCATGCCCGTCATCGACAGCATGCTGGTGGCCGCGATGGCGATGCCGTAGAGGCCGGCGAGCTCGAACGAGACCCAGATGGACGCGCAGACCGCCAGGACCGGCAGCGCGGTGGCCTTCATGGAAATGCCCAGCCCGGCGATGATGTTGGTCGCATGTCCGGTCGTGGAGGCGCCGGCCACCGTCTTCACCGGGCTGTAGTCCGCACCGGTGTAGTACTCGGTGATGGCCACCATCGCAGCCGTCAGGACGAGGCCGATCAGGGCAGCAAAGTACAGATTGGTGGAGCCTGCGCCCATGAGCGAGGTGGTGATCGGGTAGAACGCGATGGCGGCGAGAATGCCGGATACGATCACACCCTTGTAGAGCGCGTTCATGATCTTGCCGCTGCGGGTGCTGACGAAGAACGTGCCCAGGATGGACGCCACGATCGATACGCCGCCCAGGGCGATCGGGTAGATGACGGCATCGCCGCCAAGCTCTGCGGCAGTCAGCCCGCCCAGCAGCATGGTGGCGATCACGGTGACCGCATAGGTCTCGAACAGGTCCGCCGCCATGCCGGCGCAGTCGCCCACGTTGTCGCCCACGTTGTCGGC
>VYEH01000296.1:4323-5725 GCA_009843005.1 Pseudomonadota bacterium
GCCGTCCGCGGGAATGCCGGCCTCGACCTTGCCCACCAGGTCGGCGCCCACATCGGCGCCCTTGGTGAAGATGCCGCCGCCCAGCCGGGCGAAGATGGAAATCAGCGAACCGCCGAAGGCGAGCCCCACGAGGGCCTTGAGTACGTCGTCCTGCGCCATGCCCATCGCTTCGAGCAGCGCGAAATAGCCAGCGACGCCCAGCAACCCCAGCCCCACCACCAGTAATCCGGTGATGGCGCCGCCCCGAAAGGCGATCTTCAGCGCGGGGTTGAGCCCCTCGGTGGCGGCCTGGGCCGTGCGCACGTTGGCCCGCACGGAGACGAACATGCCGATGTAGCCGGCCAGCGCCGAGAACACGGCGCCGATGGCGAATCCCACCGCGGTACCCCAGTCCAGCGCGACTATCAGGACAACGAACAACACCACGCCAACGATGCCGATGGTGGCGTACTGTCGGTTCATGTAGGCCTTGGCGCCTTCCTGCACGGCCGCAGCGATTGACTGCATGCGCTCGCTCCCGGACGACTGTCCGAGGATCCACCTGACCGAAACCACACCATAAACAAGGGCCAGCACGGCCGCGCCCAGGGACAACCACAGGGCCGTTTCCGGATTCATTCTTTCTTCTCCCGACGAGGGCTACAAAAAACGCGGCATTCTATCACGGAGCGGCTCGCGCGCAGGGGGGTGGAAGACCGCCGAACCATCTCATGAGGAGCTGGGATTTGGCCGGTGGAGCGATACACCACCGATCCGGAAATTCAGGGGCGACTCGGTTTCACCGGGTATATCGCAGACGCATGCTGCGGTATACCCGCTCTACTTCATTCTCTTCCCGTTCCCGGGCCCAATACGCTACCTGTACAACGGGTTCCGCGTTGGCAACGCCGGAAAACGGCTGAAATCCCGGTCGGCTGTCCAGAACTCCGTGACACCGTGCGCCAGGCAGACTGCGGCAACGCGTGCGTCGTGGATCATCGCTCCTCTCGCCCGCCCCCTTTGGAGCAGGGGCGGCAGCAGTTGCCAGTGGTCGCCGGTTTCCGCGAGCAATTCAGCGACCGGTGATTCGAGCCAGGTGTCGACCTGGGTTATGGCGGCGTTTAGGCTGGTGGGTGGATTGTATATGCGCGGGTGGGTGACTACCGCCAGGAACTCATGCACACAGGGCCATGGCAGGCCCCAGGTCACGCGTCCTTCGGCCAACAACGCCAACGACGACCTGGCCTGCTCGTGCCACTCGGAGTCCGACCGGTGCGCGTACACCAGGATATTCGTGTCCGTCGCGATCAACCGCCACGCCCTTCGTAAATGGCCGCGCGGATGCGGGACCAGTCAGCGTCCCGAAACTCGGGCGGCAAGCCGCGTCCGCCCACACTTGCATCCCTCAGCTTGAAGCCAACAC
>VYEH01000153.1 GCA_009843005.1 Pseudomonadota bacterium
GCGACGGACCACAGCCCCACCACGTAGAAATACGGGTACCAGAACAGACAGCCCCAGACCAGTTTGAAGCCGACGCGCTCTGCGAACAGATCGTAGGTGTAGAGATGCACGCGTTCGAAGACCAGATAGTCGCAGACGAACCAGGTGAACAGTGCGACGTAAAGGACGATGCCCGGCGAAGGATTGTCCGGCCAGGTTAGAAAGTGGTGCGCCGCGAATGAGAGCAGGTTGAGTTCCAGCAGCACCGCGCCCACGAGATACAGAAACATCTTCGCGTCGACGCGGCCATTGAGCATCCGCGGGTTTGCCCGCCGACCGAAATAGAATTCCGCGAGGAAGGAGCCGCCCCGGCTCGACGCCGTCACGACCACGGCGGCGGAGGCGAGCAGGCCCAGGACCAATGCGCCGGCCGCGCCCGACCAGCGGTGAGTCCACAGCCAGTCCCAGGGCATGAGGCCACTGTAGCCCGCGGCTAGCCAGGCGACGACGCTCACCGCGAGCACCAGTGGCCCGTTCAGGCGGTATCGGAGCCGCCCGCCGCTGCGTTCGCCCCGCACGTAGCCCGCGACGCAACGCGCCGGCAGCAAGAGGTGCAATGCGAGAACGCCCGCGTAAATCAACCACGGCGCGAAAAAACCCGGCAACAATTCGGTCACGACAGATGCTCTGTGTTCTTCCCGATGAGCCGGACTGCCGCCTTTCGTGTCAACAGGCGCCCCACGAGTTGAGCGGACAGCCGGTTGATGAACCCCGGCACGATGCGCGGACCCTTGCCCAAGGCGTCGAGTGTGCGGCTTGCGGCGTCATCCGGCGACAGCATGCCAGTCGATTCCCGATCCGTGGAGGCAAGGTAGCCCGGAGTTGGCATCGCACCGGCGCAGCAAACGGAAACGTCGATGCCCTGCTCGCGCAACTCGCCCCACAAGGCTTCGGCGAGGACGATGTTGAACGCCTTGCTGGCCGAATAGGCGGCGACGCGGGGAGCGCCCTGCAGACCCGCCAGCGATGACACAAGCACCGCCGCGCCACGTCCCTGTTCGCACATGGCCGGCAGTAGCGCGCGTGCCAGCAGGAGCGGACCGCGCACGTTGACGCGGATCACCTGCTCCAGCGCATCTTCCTCGATTTCCACGAATCGGCCCACGGGTACGCAGGCCGCGTTGTAGATCAGAATTCCCAGGTCGAGACCGGCGACGGCATTGCCGATTGTCTCTGCAAAATCCGGCTCGGCGAGATCGAGCACCACGCAACGGGACTCTACGCCGTGTTCCGAATGCAGCCTGTCCGCGAGGTTCTCGAGCAAGTCGGCCTGACGCGCGACCAACACGAGGTTCATGCCTCGTCTGGCGAGTTCAACCGCAAACGAGGCGCCGAACCCCTGGGACGCACCCGCAACCAGGGCCCACTCTCCGTAGCGGGCCCGCAAGGATTCGCTCATGCGTCGCTGCCGGCGGACGCTGCGCCGTCGAGAACGTCGACGAGACCAGCGTAAACCTCGTCTATGGAGCCATGCGCCGTGATGACGCTCAACAGGTTGCGGCCGCGATAGTACTCGATCAACGGCTCGGTCTGGCGCCGGTAGACCTCCAGTCGGTTGTGGATGGTTTCCTCGCGGTCATCGTCCCGCTGCAGGAGTTCTCCACCCGCATCGATGCACGCCTGGAGTTGTTCGGGAGGCGAGAAATGGATGTTCAGCAGTTTGCCCGTCTTCGAACAGGTTCGCCGGCCCGTGAGCCGCTTCATCAGCAGTTCGTGGGGTACGTCCATGAGCACGGCTGCATCCAGTGTCTGGTCCAGTTCGGCCAATACGGCGTCCAGGGCTTCAGCTTGCACCAGATTCCTGGGATAGCCGTCCAATATGTAGCCGCGGCCTGCATCTTCGGAGCCGAGCCGGTCCTTTATGATGCCCAGCACCACCTCGTCGGCGACCAACTCGCCGGCATCCATGGCAGCCTTGGCGCGTAGTCCCATCGGGGTGCCGGCACTCGCCGCATCCCTCAGCAGGTCACCGGTAGACACCTGCGGCCAGCCCCGATCCGCCTGCAGCCTTTTCGCCTGTGTGCCCTTACCCGAACCCGGTGCGCCAAGCAAGACAATTCGCATGCAATCCTCCCATTCCCCGGTGTCTGGACGGGCAGCCCCCGCCGGCCAATTCTTACACGGTCACGGCGTTCGCGTGGAGCCGTTCCACCTGGTACCAGGCGGACTCCACCGCACCGGCCTGCCAGCCGGTCAGGTAGCTCAGGTACGCCCCGGCGAAGTACACGCGCCCCTGGGGCTCCAGCAGAACCGGGAAATGCTCCCGGCGCGCTTCATCGGACCAGCTCTCCCAACCCCCGAGGCTGTAGGGCACCCGCTTCCAGTCCACCGACAGCGCCTTGCCGTCGTAGTGACTGCGGAACTGGCCGGGATGCAGCCTCTCGCCGTTCGCCAGGCCGCGTTCCGTGCGTTGCCTGTGCTCCATGGCGCCGACCGAATCCGCGGTATCGCCGAACACGTAGTAGCCCTGTACGACCCCCTTCGAGCCCAGGAACCCATGGGAGGGATAGATGACCGAGCCGCCGGGCGTATCCGTCTGGCTGGAACCCCCGAATATGGCGTCGTCCTCTTCCCAGAAGCGGCGGTTCATCTGCAGGGCGAGCTTGCCCACCTGGGACGGCGCCGCCGCGCCGACGGCCGCCTTGCAGCGGTCGGACAGATCGTTGGGGATGTTCCTCATGACCGCCAGCGGGATCGTCGTCACGCAGTAGTCGCCCGTCGCCGTGGCCGTGTCGCCGGTCAGCGCATCCCGGTAGTGGACCTGCACCTCCTGTTCGTCCTGGCGCAGTTCCTGGACTTCCGCATGGTAGGTGATCAAGTGGCCCACGCGTTCCTCGAACGCAGCCGCTATTCGGTCCATGCCGCCCACAGGCTGAAGCATGGTGTAGGGACGCTCGAACGACGATACGGCTCTGAACGTGTTGCCAAGTCCCGACTGGAGCAGTTCCTTCAGAGCCAGCGCCTCGGACGGCTGCCCAGGCTCCAGCGGGCCGGCGAAATCCACCGTCCAACCCCTCTCGGTCGTTCCCTTGTAGGCGAGGTCGTTCGGGTCGAGATAGCCCTCCGCCACGAGGTATTCGATGAGCTGCTCCTTGTCGTCGCCGGTCAATTCAACGTCGAGCGCGCCCTGCTGGGCCAGCTTGGCCAGGAGTTCGGAGGTATGGCCCCGCATGTCCATCATCACTTCGCGGCGACGGACACGGCGTCCGGCCAGCGGACCGTCGATGTTCTCGTGCCGCAGGTAAGTCGACTCGTTCGAGCTGATCAGGGTCTGCATGGGGATGCCGAACCTGCGGCAGTAATGGAACAACGACTTGTGGTGCGCCGGAATGCGCCAGGCAGCGGTATTGAACCACTGCCCCTCATCGAAATCGCAAACCTGGGACGGACCTCCAACCTCGTCAAGCCGGAACCCGGTCCGCGCCGTCTGGCAGCGGCCCCCCACATAGGAGCGTGCCTCGAGAATCCGGCAATTGTAACCCCGCTCCATCAGTTCGTAAGCCGTCGTCAGGCCGGCTATGCCGGCGCCCAGGATAAGCACCCGGGTGCCGTCGGCCCTGCCGCTCAGCGCCGGGGGCGCGGTTGCCGCCGAGGCAATGCCCATGTCCCACGCGTCGAGCGCCGCCATTACCGCGGAAACACCGCTGACGGACGCGAATCCCTGCAGGAATTCACGCTTGGTGAGGATCAGGGGTTCGTGGCTGTTCCGACTCTCCATCGCCGTGTTCCCTCGGCTTCCGGCTGCAAGCTCCATTTCAATGTTACACCCGTATAACCGTCAAGCGGCTCTGGTATTCTCTGCGCGCCTGAGCACGCTCGTTCCCCGGGAGAAATATCGTGAAGCAGAACGGATTCTACGCGCAGTCCGGCGGGGTGAGCGCCGTCATTAACGCCTCGGCCTGCGGCGTGCTGGAAACCGCGCGAAGGCACGGCGACCGCATCGGCAAGATCTACGCCGGCCGCAACGGCATCATCGGCGCGCTGACCGAAGACATGATCGATACCAGCCAGGAGACCGACGAAGCCATCGCGGCATTGCGCCACACCCCGGGCGGCGCATTCGGCTCCGCGCGCTACAAGCTCAAGGGACTTGACGAGAACCGCGCCGAATACGAACGCCTGATCGAAGTGTTCAGGGCCCACGACATCGGCTATTTCTTTTACAACGGCGGCGGCGATTCCATGGACACCGCGCACAAGGTGTCCCGGCTCGGCACGGAACTCGGCTTCCCGGTCACCTGCGTCGGGATTCCCAAGACCGTGGACAACGACCTTCCGGTGACCGACACGTGCCCGGGGTTCGGTTCCGTGGCCAAGTACGTGGCGGTTTCGATCATGGAAGCAGCACTCGACGTGGAGTCAATGGCGAAGACTTCAACCAAGGTATTCATCCTCGAGGTCATGGGCCGGCACGCGGGCTGGATTGCGGCGGCGGCCGGCCTGGCGGGCAAGTGTCCCGGCAGCGCCCCGCACATCATCCTGTTCCCCGAGGTCCCGTTCGACCGGGGCCGTTTCCTGAAGCGCGTCAGCGACTGCGTGCAGCGCCACGAGTACTGCGTCGTGGCCGTATCCGAAGGCACGCGCCACCCCGACGGCCGCTTCCTGGCCGAAGCGGGAACCCGCGACGCGTTCGGACACGCCCAGTTGGGCGGCGTCGCCTCAACCGTGGCCAGCCTGATCCAGTCGGAACTGGGCCTGAAGTACCACTACGCGATCGCGGACTACCTGCAGCGCTCGGCGCGGCACATCGCCTCGGCAGTCGATGTCCAGCAAGCCTACGCGGTGGGCGAGAAGGCCGTGGAACTGGCGCTGGACGGACACAACGCCATCATGACGAGCATCGTGCGCACTTCGGATTCGCCGTACCGATGGCACATCGGCCACGTCGGCCTCGACCAGGTCGCTAATCAGGAAAAAATGATGCCGCGGGACTTCATCACCGAGGACGGGTTCGGCATCACCGAGGCGTGCCGGCAGTATCTCGAACCGCTGATCCAGGGCGAGGACTACCCCCCTTACCGCGACGGACTGCCCTGTTACGGCGGATTGCGCAACGTTGCGGTCCCGGCGCGGCTGGCACCGTAAAAATACTGCACCCAAAATGAACTGGCCCGCTCGATGTCGAGCGGGCCAGTCGTTTTGGTGGCGTAGTGCCGATATCGGCTGCCCTGCGCGATCAACGGCCTCCGACCCAGTACTGGTATCGCAGATACGCTTCGCGGGGACGCGAGACGTTCACGGCCGCGGTGCCGATGCCGGTGGTGGAGAACGAACCCGCCGTCGAATAGATCTCGTTGGTGGTATTCCGGATGCCGAAAGTCAGCGCCCACTGCTCGTTGGCGCTGTTGTAGGTCGTGCTCGCGTGCACCACGTTGTAGGCGTCCTCTTGCATGGCGGGGTTCACCTCGAGCCGGAACCGCTGCGCGTCGTTATGGATCAAGTCCAGCCTCGTGAGCAGGTTGCCCGTGCCGATCGGCAATCGATGCGAGACGCCAATGGTGTAATTCGTCTTCGGCGTGTACGGCAATACCATTTCCGCATGGGGAACGCAGATGTTGGCCGAGGGACAGTTCGACTGCGTAAGCACCTGGCCGTCGGGCCCCACAAAACCATCCTCGTAGAAGAGATAGACGCCGGACGTGAATGAACCACCCGATTGCGACAGCGAATCGACCGTGGCAT
>VYEH01000398.1 GCA_009843005.1 Pseudomonadota bacterium
GACTTCACTTACTTGCAGACGATCCAGGCGAACACCAGGTCGTCCATTTCGTTGGTGGACGGTGCGCGCCGGGTGGCGATCTTCAGTTCCCGGTCTTCCGGTCTCCCCGTATCCCGCTCCTGCGCCAGCAGGCCGCCCGCTGTGCTCTTCAGATCCAAGCCGCTGGAACGGTCGGCGGGCACATATTCGGCCTCCAGCAGGCGAACGTTTTTTCTTGCCGCCAGGGCGTCCCGGGCCGGAGGTGGGACGCTCGGTGCAACCACCACGTCAACCAGTTGCCGGTTGACGATTTCCTGCGCCGTTGTGGCATCCAATGGCCGGTTGAAGGCAATGATGCCGCCGAAGGCGGAGGTGGGATCGGTCTCGTAGGCCAGTTCGTACGCCGCCTGCGGCGTAGCGGCGATGGCGGAGCCGCAGGGATTGGCGTGCTTTACTATCACGCATGCGCAATCCTGGAACGCGCCCACGCACTGTATCGCCGTATCGGCATCCGCCAGGTTGTTGAAGCTGAGCGCCTTGCCCTGTAGCTGATTCGCGGCGGCGATGCCGGTATCCTCGGTGGCCGGCAGCCGATAGTATGCGGCCCGCTGATGCGGATTCTCGCCATAGCGCAGTTCGCGCGTCTTGCTTCCCGCCAGCACCAGGGTATCGGGGAACGGGTCGGTGAGATTGTCGCGCAGATAGTTGCTGATCAGCGTGTCGTAACGGGCAGTGTGGGTGAATGCCTTTGCGGCCAGTTCCCGCCTGAGATCGGTCGTTGAATTGTCGTTGCGAAACGCCGCCAGTACTCGCGAATAGTCGCCCGGATCGCAAACCACCGTGAGTCGGGCATGGTTCTTCGCTGCGGCGCGCAGCATGGCCGGACCGCCCACATCGATCTGCTCCACCGCGCGTTCCTCGGTGCAATCCGGATCCAGGATGGTGGCTTCGAAGGGGTAGAGATTGACGGCCAGAAGATCGATCCAGTCAATGCCGTGTTCTTCGATCGCGGCCTCGTCCACTCCGCGGCGCGCCAGCAACCCGCCGTGTATGGCCGGGTGTAGCGTCTTGACGCGGCCGTCCAGCATTTCGGGGAAGCCGGTGAGTTCGGAAACCTCCAGTACCTTCAGTCCCGCCTCGCGCAGTGCGCAGGCCGTGCCTCCGGTGGAAACCAGCTCGAAACCGAGGTCGGCCAGACCACCGGCGAGTTCGGCTACGCCGGTCTTGTCCGAGACGCTGATAAGGGCGCGGCGGGGCCGCGTCGGGCGGCCGCTCATTCCTCCAGCAGATCGTAGAACTTCAGTTTCTTGCGCAGCGTACCGCGATTGATGCCAAGAATTTTCGCCGCCTGGCTCTTGTTGCCGCCGGCGTAGTCCATGGCGTTCTTCAGCAGCGGTCGCTCGACCTCGCCGATCACAAGTTGATAGAGGTTGGCAGGGTCGTGACCGTTCAGGCTCTTGAGGTATCGCTTGAGCGCCTTGTCCGTGATTTCGCTGAGCGGCTTTTTCTTGAGTTTCCCCTTGATGGCCGGTTTTGATCGCTTGCCTATTGTTCTTCTCGCTGGCTCTGGCTTTCGAGCGTCCGGCACTCCCACGGACGCTTCGGAATGCAGTGAATCTGACGGATAATCGGGTACGAAAACGAGAGCGAATCATATCACGGTCAACGGGCAAGGGAAGAGACCGCGGCGCCTCGGATGAGCGGGCCGAAAATCGTTTCAGGGGCCAGTACCGCGGCGTTCCCGCGGGCGGCGCCGCTACTTCAGCCCGAGCCTTTTTTCCAGGTAGTTGATGTCGGTGCCGCCGGCCTTGAACGCCGCGTGCTGGCAGATTTCCTGGTGCAGAGGAACATTGGTCCGGATACCCTCCACAACGATCTCGCTCAACGCAGTTCCCATCCTCGCGATGGCTGCGGCCCGGCTGTCTCCGTGTGCGATCACCTTGGCGATGAGGGAGTCGTAGTAGGGCGGTACGGCGTAGCCGCTGTACAGGTGGCTGTCGACGCGGATGCCGGGACCGCCGGGGGCGTGCCACAGGTTCACCGTGCCCGGTGAGGGCATGAACGACTTCGGGTCTTCAGCGTTGATGCGGCATTCGATGGCGTGACCGGACCAGCGAATGTCTTCCTGGCGGAGGTCGAGCGGTTCGCCGGCTGCAACCCGAAGTTGGGCCTTGACGATATCGATCCCGGTGATCATTTCGGTCACCGGGTGCTCCACCTGGACCCTGGTGTTCATTTCGATGAAGAAGAACTCGCCGTCCTGGTACAGGAATTCGAACGTGCCGGCGCCCCGATAGCCGATCTCCCGGCAGGCCCGGGCGCACCGCTCGCCCATGCGTTCGCGCGTCTCTTGCGAAATTCCCGGTGCGGGCGCTTCTTCCACGACTTTCTGGTTGCGCCGCTGCATCGAGCAGTCCCTTTCGCCGAGATGAATCGCGTTGCCATGGTGGTCGGCGAGCACCTGGAATTCCACGTGCCTGGGCTGTTCGAGGTAGCGCTCCATGTAGACCTGTTCGTTCCCGAACGCAGCCAGCGCCTCGGCCTTGGTGATGGTGATGGCATTGAACAGGGCGGCTTCGCTGTGCACCACCCGCATGCCGCGCCCACCGCCGCCGCCTGCGGCCTTGACGATGACCGGGTAACCTATTTCCCGAGCGCATCGGGCATTCTCTTCGTTGTCGTCAGACAGGGGACCGTCGGACCCGGGGACGCACGGCACACCCGCCTGCCGCATGGCTCGTATGGCCGAGACCTTGTCGCCCATCAGCCTGATGGTGTCGGGCTCGGGGCCGATGAAAATGAATCCGGTCTCCTGAACCCGCTCGGCGAAGCCGGCGTTCTCGGGCAGGAATCCGTAGCCGGGATGGATCGCCACGGCGTCGGTCACTTCGGCGGCGGCAATCACCGCGGGCATATTCAGGTAACTGTCGGTGGATGCCGCCGGACCGATGCAGACGGTTTCGTCCGCCAGCAGCACGTGCTTGAGCGTGGAATCTGCAGAGGAGTGCGCCGCGACGGTCTTGATGCCCATTTCCCGGCACGCCCTGAGGACACGCAGGGCGATTTCGCCCCTGTTCGCGATAAGGACCTTGTCCAGCATGCGCGTTTATTCTTCGATGAGGAACAGGACCTGGCCGAACTCCACCGGGGCGCCGTTTTCCACGAGGATGCTCACGACGGTCCCATCCACGTCGGCTTCGATGGGGTTCATCATCTTCATCGCCTCTACGATGCACAGCGTATCGCCCACTTCGACCCGGGAGCCCAGGTCGACGAACGGCTTGGCCCCGGGGGCCGGACCGGAGTAGAACGTGCCGACCATGGGCGAGATGATTTCATGACCGCCGGAGGCGGGCTCCGCCGGTGGGGAGTCCGGCCGCTCGGAGGCCGGTGGCTCGGTCACGTGAACCGGAACCTGGGCCGGAGTCGGCGGTTGAGCCGCCGGTACGCCAGGCGTGGCCGTCAGCCGCGTCACGCGGATGGACTGGTCGCCCTCGGAGATTTCGATCTCGGCGATCTCGTGCGATTCCACGAGCTCCATGAGTTTCTTGATTTTCCTGACGTCCACGAGGGTCTCCTTCAGCGGTCCCTGACGACCGCGGACTGCCGGGCCAAATGACGCGAGGCAGCGACAAGGGCCAGTTCGTAGCTGGCGACGCCGAACCCGGCAACGGTGCCCAGGGCCACGTCGGAGAAAAACGAGCGATGCCTGAAATCCTCGCGCGCGGCGACGTTGGACAGATGTATTTCAATGAACGGGATGCTCACGGCCAGCAGCGCATCCCGAAGCGCTATACTGGTGTGGGTGAAGGCTGCCGGGTTCAGCAGGATGAGTTCGACGCCTTCGTCGCGGGCCGAGTGAACGCGCCTGACCAGTTCGTGTTCAGCGTCGCTCTGGTAGCAGAACAGGTCGTGGCCTTGCTGTTGTGCCGACTGCGCCAGGCGCGACTCGATATCCGCCAGGGTATCCGCGCCGTAGATTTCCGGTTCGCGCTGTCCCAGCAGGCCGAGGTTGGGGCCATTGATCAGAAGCAGACGTGCCATTTTTCATGATCGACGAATTTAGGCGCTAATTTAGCACAATTCAGCGCACGTTTGTGAATTTTTACAAAGATTTGGTTGGAACGCCATCAGTTCCCTACGCGCTTGCGAGGCCAGGCTTGCGGCAATCTCGCTAGTGGTGCAAGCGCGCCCGGGCAGCGTCGATGTCCATCGAGCCGGCTTCAAGAGCTTTCAGGACCAGGAGGAGTTCGTCCAGGTGCTCCGTGTGAAGTTCTCCGTTATGGACGCCCAGGATGCGCTTGCGGTGATCCGTGTAAACGGTAAAGGGCAGCACGAAGAACTCTAGCCCGAATTCGGCGGCGGCTTCCATGGCCGCCAGTTGTCCCACCAGTACCGGGTAGTTGAAGCTCATGTCTTCGGCGAATGCCCGCACTGCTTCCAGATGGTCCACGGCGATGCCGACGACCTGCACCCCTGCGGACCCGTTT
This sequence comes from Pseudomonadota bacterium, assembly GCA_009843005.1. GTDB lineage: Bacteria > Pseudomonadota > Gammaproteobacteria > Steroidobacterales > Rariloculaceae > UBA6522. The sequence continues at coordinate 4,470 of VYEH01000398.1, forward strand.
GCATCCTGGAACTCCTTCAGCAGGGGGATCTCCCGCAGGCACGGCGCACACCAGGTAGCCCAGAAGTTGATCACCAGGGCGTCACCCTCCCAACCATGGATGGAGCGCATTTCCCCGGCGAGATCTTCGAGCGCGAATTCCGGTAGCGTGTCCACCAGGACCGATGCGCCGGCATGCTCTGTGCCATCCGGCATGTTTTCCGGAAGCACCGCACGATAGCCCACGTAGGCGAGCAGCGCGGCAGCGCTGAGCGCCAGCGTCAGCAGCGCGGACCGGGCCATGTCAGTCATCGCCCGCCAGCCTCACACGCCTGTCCCAGCTTTCGGGGAGGTAGCAATAACCGATGTCCGCACAACCCTGAAGTTCGAGTCGGACCCGCATTTCGTTCACGGCGCCCGAGCGCAGATAGGGAATCCTGATCTGGAAATCGCCGCGATAGATTTGCACGGCGCCGAAGAATTCGTCCACGTGGGGGCGGCCCTCGGGAAGCTCCGGCATGCCGAGCACGACGCCGTCGGTCAGGCTCTCGAAGCCGAACCGGTGCCGGTACAGGTAGTAGCCCTCGGGAATCTGAAAGCTCAGTATCACCGAGCCGGCCTCGGCGAACGCAATCCAGGGAAAGGCCTCCTCGGGCGGCAGAGGCTCATTGAACTGGGCGGCGGCGACGGCCACGGCGGCCAGTACGGCAAGAAGCAGCCGGCGCGCGGTCGCCAGTGCCGTGGTGGTTGTCATGCGAAGGGTCTCCTCATGACACCGATTCCGCGAGCCAGCCCAGGTAGGCCCTGGAACCCTGGCAGACTGGAACGGCAATGATTTCCGGCACGTCGTAACTCGACAGCCGGGTAATCGCGAACTGCAATTCATCGAATCGGGCTTCCGTGGTCTTGATCAAAAGCAGAGTTTCCTTGTCCCGTTGCAGCCGGGATTCCCATGTGTACGTGGACATGACTCCATCCACCCGGTTGACACAGGCGGCGAGCCGCTCTTCCACCAGAGCGCCAGCAATTTCGTCCGCTTCGTCCGCGTTTGCGCAGGTCGTCAGTACCAGAAGCGCGGAATCGCTCATTGCCTATCGGTCCTGACTCACAGTACGCCTATCTGTTCGGAAGCATAGCGGTACCGTCGTCCCGTGTCATTGATCAGTTAACTCGGTGGGTTTTTTTTCACGGCACGGGCAATTGGGTCTTTAAATCCTGCAATTCGTCCCTATCATTAGCACTCGTTTCGGCCGAGTGCTAACAAGTG
>VYEH01000241.1:0-3605 GCA_009843005.1 Pseudomonadota bacterium
CGCCAGTACCGGTCGAGATATTGCTCGTAATTGGCAAAAGTCAGCGTCTTCAAGTGCGAGTCCCGCCGGTCGTAAAGCTCCATTTTCCAGGTTCGCAGTTCGCCCGTATCCTGCCAGATGATCTTGCGGTTGTATCCGGATTTTTCGTCCAGCGGGAATTGCTCGGTCACCGTACAGGTGAGCTCGCCGCAGGGTTCGTCGCGAAGATACCGGTAGGTGTATTCCTCCACCTCCGGGGCGCTCATGTCCTCGTACGAGAACTCGCTGCCCATGAATGACCCGGAACGCGTCGAAGCACTGATGCGCTTGACCCTTTCCAGGGCCGGCAGATAAAGCCACTGGTCGTCTGGGGTATTGGCGTGAACGTGGGTCAGAAGTGCGGTTCCCTGCACGTCCCGCGGTTGATCGAATACGAACAGGCTCTTGTCCCCGTCCCCGGGCACCTCAAGCACTTTGAAACGCATCTGGCGGATGCTTTCGCGTCCCTGCCGGTCGCGCAGCACCATCGTCAATCCAGCGGTGAAATCCCCGAAACCTTCGTTGCTGGCGTTGGCTTCAAGGGCAAGTCTCAGGCCTTTTTCTTCCGGCGTTTCGTCCTGTGCGAGGACCTGTCCACTGGGAAAGCAGAAGCATGCAAGCGCTAAACCCAGGACACCGGATACAGCGCCCCGGCGGTACGGGAAACGCATTATCCGACCCTCGCCAACTGATAGTTTTTTCGCAGTTTTCTGGTCAGGCATCATCCGTACGGTTCCTGCAATGGATTTGGCTCATGGTACCGTGATTGCCCGAACCGGTAAATCTCGCCTCGAGCCGCTGCAGGATCATTCGCTGGCGAAACGCGACCAACAGAAACAGACGGCAAGCTGCATTATTCCGCAAGCGGGTGCTATTGGAAAAAGTAACCGGCGACATAAGAAAATCCGCTTGTGCCATAGGCCCTCATGAGAGATATTATCGGCATCGCGGAAATGATCCGTCGCATTGATACGAGAGGAGATAGCCATGAGAAGTGGCGACGAAATGTTACAACAGATCGTTGAGAAGTCGGCCCTGGACGAAGACTTCAGGCAAGCGCTTCTTGCCGACCCGAAGGCGACCATCAGCGAGGAATTGGGCATCACCATTCCCGAGTCGATGACTGTCAAGGTGCATGAGAGCGACATGCAGACGGTCCATCTTGCGTTGCCGCCGGATCCCAACATCACCGAGGAACAGCTCGAAGCGATCTCGGCCGGACTTTGCTGCTGCTGGTAAATACGGTAGCCGGCAATAGCCGGCCTGAGTGCAGCGCCAGCTGCATTCGCAGATAGCTTGATCCGATGATTCCCCATCCGCCCTGTTGTGGGCCGGTGGGGGTTTCTTGCGTCCGCTGACAGGGGCGTCAGGTGGAGACGGCTGCGGAGAGCACCAGAAAGACGTAGGCCTTCGCCTTTCGAAGCGCATTTCCATCGATGACCAGCTTTATGTGGTGGATGCCTCGCAGCAGTACATAACGCCCGGACTGTGCGAAAAGCGTTGTCGGTTTCGAAACCCAGTCGGCGAGCGCCTTGAGCTTCCCGGGAACCACCAAGTCCTCATGTCTCAGGGCCTCGAGGAACGGATCCCAGTCGGTCAGTCCGTCGAGCCAGTAGCGCGAGTCCTTCGTGTATCTCTGCTTGACTATGAGCGTCAGGCCCAGAGTCGGGCCGAGACCCTCTTCCCTTACATCGAGGTTCACACCCGTTCTGACGATATTCGCGCGTTCCCTGAAGCGCGAGATCACGGCATCGACAACATTGATTCGACCCGGCCAACTCGTGTCCTCAAGGTAGGAACAAACTTCCTGGCGGGACTTGAAACCCATGACCGCCAGGCGGATCGACCGTGAGCGGGACGGGAACACGCCGAACGAATCAAGGCGTGTATCTTCCGGCTGTGCCAGGTATGCCAATTCCGCGTTGGCGCGCTCGGCGTCGTTCCTCCGCCAACCGACGCAGGACACTAGCGCGTCCACCACCCGGCGCACATCGTCCACCTGTCCGCAGGCGCCGAGAATCGGTCGTTCGCCGGGCCGAAGGAACATGCCCGGCATCAAACTTTCGCTGCCTCGGGCCGAGCCGATGTCGTATTCGAACATCACCTTGCGGCCGACGATTTCGCGCAGCGACGGGTCTTCGCCATCCATCTGCCCGAACAGCCGCACGATCGCTTGGGCGGTCTCGTCCGTCCTGTCTGTCCGTGCGCGTTCGTGGAAAAATTCCGCCGGTCTGCCCTGGCTCGTGAGCGAGGCGCCGAAATCCGCCACCGGTTCGGCTTCGTGCAGCGGCAGCTCGAAGCCGAAGGGCAGGGCTGCCATGGTGATCGGGTGTCTCCGGGCGCATTCGAGCACCTGTTCCCACTCTGGATCCCCGACAAGCACCGGCGCTACCTTGTTTCGAAAGTGCCCGAGCAGGTCGCCCATGGTGCCGCCTTCTTCGGCGAGCCGGTCCTGGGTAAGAGCGACTGCTTCGTCAGTGCCCACAATTTCCATAGTGCTTCCTCACGCGATGACCGGTGTGGGGTTCAAGTCGGCTTCAGCGAGCGGGCGCCTGCGGCGGCCCATGCTGACGGGCACGTCGTACAGGCGGCCCGGGGCGAATCTTGCCCAGAAATGCCGCATGCCCGGCACGATGACCCGCACCACGGGCATGCCGATGTCGGGCCGGGTTTGATCCAGCACCAGGAACTCCAGACCCCTGGCTTCGACCAGCGCACGGCAGTACTCCACATCCTCAAGCGTGTCCGACGATTCCACCACCGGAAATCGTGAAGCCTTGCGCAGCGGTTGGTCCGCCGCCGGGGCCAGCCAGGAGCAATCGGCAAGTCGAGCGGTCTTCCACCACCTCAGAGCCAGCGGGTCGTCGATCATGGGCCGGCCGTTGCCGCCGCCGGGGCGCGGCAGCCAGGTCAGGCACTGGTTCAGTTCGCAAATCGCGCGCAGGGCCGCCAGGCGCGGGTCGGCGTGGGCGCCGGCGCCGTAGATAATGTCTTCGGTCCGCGCGTCCGGTCTGCGCGAGAGCGCGACAAACGTGGGTATGCCGATGTCGGAGGTCACATCCAGCATCCACACTTCTCGCTCGCAGCGGGCGTAATAGCCCGCGGCCGCTGCCAGGTACTCGTCGTCGAAGCTCTCGAGATCGACCGCGGGCACACGCAGCCGGTTGTACCACCAGATACCGAACGCGTCGCGCTCGGCCAATTCATAGAAACCCTGCAGGATGGCTTCCTCCGCGGTGTTGCCTGCGGCGCAACCATTGGAGTCGGCAATCAGGTCCGAGGGGCCGCGCAGTTCCGGGGCCATGCTGTATAGCATCGATGTCGGCAGATAGCGATGCCGCTGCTGCGTAAGGGACCACACCGGTGTCCAGTCGATTTCGTCATCGGGATCGAGGCGCGGCGGGACGATGTTGTAGGGGTGCCCCATCTCGTTGATGGTCCTGGCGTTGTCGAGCTGCCTGTCGCTGAAAAGCTGTGCATCGTTGGGATGGAGGGCCTCGTCTCCCCCGGCGAAATCGGCGAATCGCCTTCGGGTGCGAATCTCGTCGCCATGCAGCGCGCCCGAATAGCGCTCCACCGCCTCGCAG
>VYEH01000241.1:3615-5709 GCA_009843005.1 Pseudomonadota bacterium
GCTGCCCTTGCCGGCGCTCTTGCTGCGCAGGCTGCGCCGGAGCGAACTCAGGCTCCGGCTGCGCATGCCGAGATTGCTGCCGGCCCAATAGACGTGGAGCCAGGCATCGGCCTCGTCGGTCGTGCGCTTGAGCCAGGTCACGACTCCGCTGATCGGGTTGACCAGGTGGCGATAGTTCTCAAGGGTGACTTCCGGCGCCACGGTGCGCGCACCGCCGCTGCTGCGATGGATTTTCGGACTGGCTTTCAGCGATAGCGCAACCGGCGGCCGATCCGGCCGATACAACGCTTCATCGCCACAGGCCGGGCACTGCGGCCGGCGCATCACGCGATGCCGGGAACTATCGAATGTGCCGACACTCATTGAAATGGCTTGATCGTTAATCGGAGCCGCCTCATCCAGCACCAGCCATTTGACGATCTCCGCCGCAATCAGACCGTAGAGCGCTTCGAGTACTGTCGGATTCGCCGCGAACGGCTTGAAGGCAGCCTCCTCGCCGGCACGGTTGCGCAGGAAATTATGAACTTCCTGGTGGCTGCGCAGACGATAGGCGAGGCAGGCCCAACAGGGTCCTTGAATATCCGCGCGAAAAACCGGACCGAACAGCGGCTCGATCCCGCGCGGCCGAACCAGCATCCAGTGTGCGCCCAGTTCAAGCTGCTGCCGATTGACGTCCGCGAATTTCTCCTCAAGATAATCGTCGCATACGATGACAGTGAGTTGGGGCGGTTCGGCGCCCACATTGACACCGGATTCTTCCAGGTACCGGATCAAGCGGCCGTCGTCTCCTTCAACCGCGATCCGGGATTCCGCAAGCTGTTGTTCGACCCAGCGTGGCGATGCACCAAGCGACGACCAGTAAGCCGCCCTGGCAGGGTCCATTCCGTGATCGGCGGATACGACATAGCCCTTGGCAGACAGTGAAACAATGGCCGTGAGAACATCGGTGGCCGCATGTGCGCCCTCAAGGGCTCCGACGATCTCCTGCCGAGAGTGCCGGCCGTCGAGCAGCGGCAGCAGATCGCGGTTCAGCTTGCCGTGCAGCAAGGTATTGAACGATTCTGAAACCAGCAGCGTCTGCTGTTCGCCGATGTCGCGGAACTGAAGGTGCGGGGACAGTGCGGGGAGCTTGACGAGGCCGAGGTCCGCAGGGGTCGTTCTCGTCAGTATCCCGCGCTGTGGATTCGTGTCCGTCTTGGCTGTCACCCGGAAACTCCGTACCGGATCAGCCCGCATTTTCCACGGTTTTCACGAGACGCTCGAGGGCTTCAATACAAAATGCAGAGGTAACGGATTCGGCGCCATGCCCTATCTGGCCGACGGTACCCCACTTCAGCGATTGGTCGCCAAATGCAAGGAACTCCGGCCAGCTACCGTCCTCGCGTTGTGAGCCGATAAACTTCTCCACTTCGAATTTCGCGTCAATGCGATCAAGTCCGCCGACATTGTAGAGCGCCGAGATGGCCTGGGCGGTCTGAAGGATGTTGCCGAATTCACCCTGCGTGTCCCGCAAGCCGAGGATACGATCCGCGAGTATCGGGCGGAGTCTGTTGAGGGCAGGCTGCGCGTGGTTCATGGCGCGGGTGGTTGCGTAGTAGATCGCGACCTTGTCCGGATACCACTTGGATGAACCTTCGAGCCGGTCTTCGGTAATCATCGATTCCAGCCACCGTTGGGCATCCCTGGTTTCGGGATGGTCGCCGAGGAAAGCGATCACGTTCGCGTTGACCACGGGGTCGGCTTCGATACGGAAGGTCGACACGACATCCGGTTCGTCTTCCGCCAGCACCCATGTCATGAAACGGCCTTTTTCGTCGCGATTCCCCACGATTCGGGGAACGTTTCTGCCCAGCAGGATCCAGGGGTGAGTGTCGATGACGAGCGAACACAGCGTCGTACTGTCAAGATCCTGGGGCAGATGGCGGTAGTAGCGCCAGAATCCCGGATATTCCATGGTGTCGACAAGATACGCCCGGGTAGCATCGCAGATGGCCCTGGCCCGTGCTTCATCGCTGCTCTGAAGGGCGAGTACGCAGAACGCGGAAACAAACGGAGGCTTCTCGAAATGCCGCGGTATGTCCGGATCTGCGATAT
>VYEH01000051.1:0-4402 GCA_009843005.1 Pseudomonadota bacterium
AAATACAGCCGCACGTTCCGGTTTTAGCCCGCGCCACGACAATGAGTTACGCTGACTACCGGCCCTTCGTACCCAGTCCCGAGCAATCACGCATAGCGGGCGAGACTGCAGAGGAACACACCGCAGGCCGTATGGCCACAAAGCGTGCCCGGACCGTTTTCAAGGAGTGGCGCGCCCTTTACGACACCCCGTTTCTGGGGATCACTGCTGACGGAACCGTCAAGGACGGACTGTACACCCTGAAGGACAACGGTGCTCCTGTCGAGCGGATGGCCAGCACGGCGTCGGCAGTACTCGATTTCCTGACGCCCGAAGAGCGCATGGCTTGCCAGCATCCAATCGGCTCGCGTCTGTGGCGAAAATGGCAAAACACGGAGATGTTTGTCGAGGACTATGGTCTGCGACTGGTGCATGCCAAAACCACGGTGCGCGAGCGGGTTCTTCAAGTCCTGCGGGAAAGTTTGAGCACCAGCGGATACGAGAGCACCCTCGGCGTCATGATGCTGAACGAGTTTCTTGGCGAGGTGATGAATGCAACGGGTGTGCTGAACCAGTGGAGCTACAACTTCTGCATCTTCGGCGCGCCATCGACCACCGAACCATGGGGTTGGCAACTATTCGGCCATCATCTTGTTGTCAACTGTTTCTGCCTGGGTGGGCAGATGGTGTTGACGCCATTCTTTCAGGGCGCCGAAATCGTCTACGCCGACACCGGGCCGCACAAGGGTCTGACTCTTTTCAGGGACCACGAGCGCATAGGCCTGCAACTCATGAATTCGCTGCCCGAAAAGTTGCAGCGGCGGGCCATCGTCGGCCATTCCATCATGGGCGAGGATCTGCCCGATGGCCGCAGGCACTTTGCGGACTACATGCATTTGGGCGGTGCGCATCAGGACAATCGAATCGTGCCCTACGAGGGCGTCGACACGACGTTGTTCGATGCGGGACACAGGAATCGGTTGCTGGACCTGGTGGCCGAGTACATCAGGCCTCTACCCCACGGACCGCGCCAGGCAAAACTGGAGGAGTTCGAACAACACCTTCACGACACGCACTTCTGCTGGATCGGTGGTCACGGACCCGAGGATGCGTTTTACTATCGGATTCAAAGTCCCGTGGTCTTTGTCGAATTCGACCACCATCCCGGCCTGTTCCTGACAAACGAGGTACCACTCAAATTTCACATTCACACCATCGTGCGCACACCCAATGGAAACGACTACGGCATTGACTTGTTGCGCCAGCATTATCGGCAAGCGCACAAGCATGGTCATGGACACTCACACGATCACGACTAGTACAGGCATTCCCACGATCACAACGAGGTTTTGATTGCATGGATCTCGGTATCGCCGGCAGGAAGGCACTCTTGTGCGCATCGAGCCGGGGTCTCGGTTACGCCTGCGCCCAGGCGCTGGCCAGAGAGGGCGTAATTGTCACGATAAACGGCCGCAACGAAGACAAGCTCCGGAAGGCCGCCAACGCGCTGTCGGTGGTCGGTGAGCAGGACGTAAGCTACGTGGTGGGCGACGTCACGACCGACGCAGGCCGTGCCGCGCTTCTTGAGTCCTGCCCTGCTCCGGACATCCTGCTGAACAACAACGCCGGGCCCAGCGCAAAACAATTTCCCGACACGGAACCGTCAGACTGGCGTGCAACGCTCGACGGCAACATGATTGCCCCGATCCTCCTGATACACGCGGTTTTGCCGGGGATGATCGAGCGGAAATTCGGCCGCATCGTCAACATCACATCCGCCATGGTGAAAGCGCCCAAACCTCACCACACGCTCTCCGCCGGAGCGCGCGCCGGCCTGACCGCTTCCCTGAAGGCGTTGTCGCTGGACGTTGCCAAACACAATGTGACGATCAACAACATGCTTCCCGAGCGTTTCGACACCCATCGTCAGGAGCAGATGGCGAGAGCGTGGATGAAACGCGAGAGCATTACCTACGAACAGGCGCGGGCGCTGCAGGTGAAGGCCATCGCCGCCAATCGACTCGGCCGACCGGAAGAATTCGGTGCAGCGTTTGCGTTCCTGTGCAGCGCACACGCCGGCTACATATCCGGCCAGAACCTGCACCTCGACGGCGGTTCCTACCCGGCACTGCTGTAGTTCAGCTTAGTATCGCTTGCTCAGTTTCGGATCAGTAGTTCAAACGAACCGCGAGTGGGGTGGGCGTGATCCCGACTTGCACACCTATGGTCGTACGTAGCCCATGAGCCCCGGGAACTCCACCGCAAGCCTGGTGGCCGCCTCTGCATCGATGAGGAAGCATTCGGTTCTGTCGAATCCCGGTTCTATGAGCCCGCACACCGGGAGCCGCTCCCTCAGTCGGCGCATGACGGGTGTGTCTCCGCGAATTCCGTAAGTGACGAGGAGTTGTGCAGGGTCGCTTTCGGAGTCGCCGGGGATCAACAGCGCTCTCAGGCGGGCGCGATTCGGGGTGACGGCAGGGAAAATCGAAACGGTCACCGCATCTCCCGGGCTAACGAGTCCTTCGTGCCAACCTTCCCGCGCAAGCTGCGACGCGGGACTCAGTTCCAGCAGCCAGCCCTCGGAGTTTCCAGTCTCGTTGATCGCATCGATGATCAGGGCGCCGTGGGGATTCAGGATCCGAAAAGCCCGGACCGTGCCTTCGAATGCGTAAACGGCGTCCTCGCCCTCGGGTGTCTGCAACGCGCTGAATGAATGGTGCGCAGCGGCGAGCTGAGGCCAGACCGAAATGATGGCAAGCGCAAAGACGACACCAGTCAACAAGTAGGATAGAGTTCGCTGATTCTTCATGACTCCCCTGATTGCTTTTTGTTTTTCCGATTCTACTCTCGTGAAGTGGAATTGTAGCTGAAACGCAATTGGCAGCAGTGCCTGCACTGGTTTACGACTGACAATTGGACCTGACTTATGGGACAAACACGTACTCACCTCGACAACCGATCCTGGCAAGAGGAGCTGGAACGTCTTCAGGCGGCTGCCGGCGGCGATCGTGTGCGCTGGCAAAGGCGGAAGCCTCGCAACTCCGGTGAACGGTCAGACGCGCCGGACCGGTTGATTCGGATGGGTGAATTCTTCCTCGCAGTGAGCACGTGTCGAGCCGTTGCTGGCGCCAAAGGCGCTGGTCGTCGCCGACAACGCTTTTCACGAGGCCGCTGCCGATTACACCGACTACATGAAGACGAATCGACGCTGGTTCTCGCACCGCGTGGGCAAGATGCTTGTCAGCGTGCAGACTCGTTGATCGGCACCGGGAGGTTACAGCATCGTGCGCACGGCGAGCGATGAGAAAAACAGCAATACCACGAGCAGAGCCGCCAATCCCCAGGGGCTGTTCTTCAGGTTCTCACCGACCCAATCCGTGCGGCCGTTCAGCAACAACAGGGCCAGTGTGACGAATGGCAGGAACAACGCGCCGGTCACCGTGTAGAGACGCTGGACGTCTTGAAAACCTCTGAAGAGTCCGACCATCGGCACGGTTGCGATGAGCAGCAGGTAGCCACGATAAGGCCAGGCCGAGGTGTCCACCGTCACTTGCGCACCGCGCTCGTGGCGCTCGCGCACAAGTCCCCAGCAGTCGGCGAAGATATAGGGCACTGACTGCCAGACCCCAAGAAGACTGCTGAAGACGGCGCCGAACGCACCGATCAGAAACAGCCACCGGCCCCAAGGTCCCAGCGGACCCTCAAGCCGATCCGCCAGCCCGACCAGTAGCGTGGTGCCCTGCCCCTCGATCTCGATCGTGCTCCCGATGATTACCATGGCGATCCCGAATAGCGCGGTCATGAAGTAACCGGCACCCAGATCAACGCGACAAACCCGGAGCTCGCAGGGGTCGGTACGTCCTTCCTCACGCATCCAGTATCCATAGCACAGCATCGTGACCGTGCCCCCGATGCCGCCGATCAGCGCAACCGTCCAGGTCAAACCGAGTCCGCTGAAGTCCGGAATCGTTGGCACGAGAAGTCCCTTGAGCACAACGCCCGTCCCCGGCCAGAGCAACACCGCGGTGAGCACCACGGTGACAAACATCACGCCGATACAGACCCGCATGACCTGTTCGAACAACCGGTAGCCACCGATCAACACCATCGCAACGCCGACCGCGCTGGATGCGATACCGAAAACGGCCTTGCCATTGTCGGGATTTTCAAAGAAGGGAAACAACGCGACGAGCGCCACGCCGCAGGCACTCATTTGAGCGCCGCCGACGAAGAATGTGAACAGGAGCAGGTAAGGCAGGAAAGCCCATATGACGATCGGCCCACCCTTGTGAAACACCCCTTCGAGAAACGTGTTGCCGGTGGCCAGCTGCCAACGTGCCACGCCCTCGGTGATGACGTATTTCATGAAGGCGCCAACGACGACCGCCCACAAGAGACCCGTGCCCAGGAGACTGCCGACGAA
>VYEH01000051.1:4412-5707 GCA_009843005.1 Pseudomonadota bacterium
GGTGGCGAGGTCGCCGCCGCCCACTCCGGTCGCCGCCAGAAGAAGCCCGGGCCCGATCGCGGCGAGCATGGGAAACTTCCTGGCGCCCTTGTCCGGATCCCTGGCCGACGAGGTGATCACTTGGCCGCTCCGCGATTCACAAGCTCACACTGTCAATTCTCGACCATCACACCGACGCGGACCGGCGTCCACGCCATGCCGTCCGGCGAATCGTGATTGTCGATCAACACGCGGTGAGAGCCCAATCCGTCCAGGTCGAAAACATTGACCAGCCCTTCTCCGGGATCTGCAACATAAGCCATACCATCGTGGATTAGCGCGCCAAAGTTGCCCTCGAATGGGTCGCCGGGCAGCGGTACCTCGGTGATCAGTGTCCGGGTGTTCACATCCCAGAGGCGCACATACCTGGGTACCGGCGCGGCCCGCCCACCGCCATTTGGAATGATTGCAAAGCCATCGGGGCCCATTTCGATTCGCCCCGAGTACGGCCGGGAGTTCAGTGTCGCGACGACCTCAAGCGACTCCGCTTCGATCACGGAAATGGTTTCCTCGCGCCGGTTCGCAACCCAAATTTCGCTGCCGTCGGCACTGACGTCGAGTCCTTCCGCCCCAAGGCCTGTGTGGATCACCACCGGCGCTCGGTCCTCGTTCAGGAAAATCACCGATAACGTGCCTTCGGCGCCCCGGCTTGTGACATACGCCCGTGAACCGTCGGGGCTCAGCCGAACCATGTGGCCGTCACGGCCGCCGGTCGGATACGTACGCACCACGGTGCGCGCCTCCAGATCCACCAGCGCCAGTTGATCCGACTCCTGCATGGTGGCCACGGCATGCCTTCCATCGGGCAGGAACAGAGGCGTATGAGGACGAGATTCCGGTCCCAGGTCGATACGTGCGTCGATAGTGGCGGTAACGATATCGATCAGGACGATGTGACTGCCGTGATTGTCCTCGGGGCCATATTCTCCCGTAAGCGCCTTGGTTCCGTCCGGCGAAACCGCAACCTCGTGGGGAATGATCGTACCGATGGGAACCCGGGCGACCTCCACACCCGTTGGCAGGTCGATGAACGAAATGCTGCCTCCCGTGCGGTTGGCGACAATCAGCGTGCCCTCCTGCGGCGCGGCGGCCAGGCTCCAGAACCACAGCATCAGCACCGCCCATGAGACTCGCGGGACCCGGCCTCCGTGAATGCGTCTACCTCCGAAGAGCAGGAGACTGAGGGGAGTCGGTATGACTGGCATCAGGCCCTGAATAACGCTTGACCTGGGGCGGCGGCGTCAGGGGCGGCCGGG
>VYEH01000050.1 GCA_009843005.1 Pseudomonadota bacterium
GACCACCCCAACCCGCTTAACCCCCATCGTTATCCGCTTATCAGGGGATTGAGGGAGATTGTCGTTCAAGACACCGCACCAACGGGTGTACAGTTCCACTCGCAAAGGTCCGCGGTACAAGGGGCAACCATGAAGAAGATTTTCGGCTATTCTCTCGCAGCCCTGTTCGCTACAGGGGCAGGCCTCTACGTCGCCTTCTTCTTCAACCCGCAGACCCCCGAACAGGAAGAGATCAACGCGGTGTGGGCCCGGTTCGGCGAAGACATTGCGGCGCTCAACGAGGTCGTTCAAGGCGCGCCCTTCAACCAGGACGAACAGACGGCCGCAGAGGGCTACAGGCACATGGCGCGCTTTCTGGCGACCTTCCTGGCCTACCACACCGACTTCAGCGACCCGGACTATCCGCAGTTCATGCGGTTCCCCAACGCCGTGGCACGCGTCGGCTGGGACAATCCCGACAATCCCTATCTCTCCTTCCCCGTCCGCGGCGACCACGTGTATCGGCTGCGGGGCAACGTGAACGCCTTCGACCTGGTCACGATCAACGTGTACAGCGGCTTGCTGGGCCACACGCCGATTTCGGAAATCCGTCACGTTTCGGGCATCGCCACGGAAGATATGATCGTCGACGAAAACGGCGATTTCGTCCTGACGCTCAGCGCCGAACCGGTTGCGGGCAACTGGCTCGCGCTGGAACAGGACGCATATTTTGTCATCATTCGACGCCTCGTATCGGATTGGGAGCAAACCGACGAGGGACTCTGGGAAGTGCTCAACCTTACGACGCTCGGTCGGGGCGCTCCGCGGCCATCGCCGACCGCCATCGCACGCCAACTGGAGGATGCCGCCGCACAGGTCCGGAACCTGCGGGAACTGCTGACGCTCGCCCATCGAATTACGTTTCAACTTACGCTGAGCCCCAACGAGATTTCGGAACCCGCCGAAACCGACCCCAATATCCCCATGGCGGATCCCTTCCAGGCGGCTTCCCGGGGCTGGTTCAGTCTGGCCGAGGACGAAGCCCTGCTGATCGAGGCGCCCGTCGCGGCGTGCCGATACACCAACATCCAGCTGGCCAATCCATGGATGGAATCGCTGGATTACACCAGCCACCAATCCAGCTTGAATCATGCGACCGCCCATGTCGATGCGGACGGCCGCGTGCGTTACGTGATCAGTCAGCGGGACCCGGGCGTACGGAACTGGCTGGACACAGCGGGCCTCCTCGAAGGCTCCTTCCTGGCGCGATGGACGTATTGCGATGAGTATCCGACCGGGATTTCGTCCCGGGTGATCAGGCTGGCTGATCTGGGTGACCACTTGCCCACGGATACGCCGAGAGTGACTCCCGAGGAGCGCGCGCGGACCATCGCGGCGCGTCAGGCCGCGATAAGCAGACGTTTCGCGGGCGGGTCCTGAACGGCGTTGCGGATCGCCCCGCGCACGCCGATGGAAACCGGGGGTCTGAACGCGGTGGCGGAGGTGCGCGTCGCCTGTCACAATAACCACGCGGACAGCCCATGTACGGATTTCGAACACTACGACGACTTGGGAGACATCGTTATCCGCATCCCGCTGAACTGAACGACGCCACGAATCATTGATTCGCGTGGAACTGACAATTCGCATGCACAGATTGACGTTACCGGTTCTATTGATCTTGCTCGCCCTTGGCGCGGCATCGACGGGCGTGGCGCGGGCGCAGGAGCAGCGCCTGTACGCCGGTGTTACAGCACTGGCCAGTCAACTTGGCGCCTCCGTGGACAAGCGCGTCGACACTCGCGCGCCTGACACGCTGGTGCCGGAGCCGCGCCGCGGCCGGTTGCTGCACGACCGGGACACCGGTGAGACCGCGGCCTACGGCCCGGGTCTGCTTGCCGGATACCGGCACCCGGTCATCGGGAACGCGCTGTACGTTGGGGTGGAGGTCGACGTGGCGTTCGACAGCGACGCGGTCCAGAGCCAGTTCCAGGGCATCGGAGAGTCCGCGGGACGCAATCAATTGGGCGAAAGCTGGCCGGACCACTGGACGTTCGACAGCGGTCGCAACTACGGCGTTTCGGTCAGGCTGGGCGTGGCGGCGGGCCCGTTGCGCACCTGGGACGCAAGCGTCTACGCGCTGGTGGGCCTGCGCCGCACCGATGGCGCGTATACGACGCGTTTCAACGGCTGCCTGTCCCCGATGCTGTGTTCATCGGCGCCGGATACGCCGGACTTTGTATCCGGAACGGACAGTCGCGAACTCGATTTCCAGGGCACGACGCTGGGAATCGGGTTCGAGAGGTGGGTGCGTCAGCGCGTCGCGATACGGATTGAATTGCGCCACACCCAGTACGACGATGAAGTCTGGGTCGCGCCGTTCGACGAGGTTGGCGTGACGGTGCCGACTGCTGTCGGTGGTGAGCAGTCCGGGCTCATGGTGAGCCTTGCGCGAACGTTCTGATTTCCGTTCCCCCGACTCAAACGGACGAAATCGAAATGGTCGATATCCATCGACACAACAGAGATGCGTGGGATGCGGAGTCTCGCAGCGGATCAAGCCCATGGTGCCAGCCGGTCGACGAGTCCACAATCGAGAAGGCTCGGAACGGCCACTGGGAAGTCATCCTCACCCCGAATCGACCCGTTCCGCCGACCTGGTTTGACGCTGTGGACGGCAAGCGTGTGCTTTGCCTTGCATCGGGTGGTGGTCAACAGGTCCCTGTTCTCGCGGCAGCGGGAGCAAGAGTGACCAGTTTCGATATCTCAGGGGAGCAACTCGCGAAAGACGAACTGGTCGCGGCGAGAGAGGGGCTGGACATCGAACTCGTTCAAGGCGATATGAAAGACCTTTCATGCTTTGAAGACGAACGTTTCGAATTGATATTTCACCCCGTCTCCAACGTCTTTTGCAGCGATGTTCGAGTCGTGTGGCGGGAATGCCATCGCGTGCTCGCAATCGGCGGGCGCCTGCTGGCGGGTTTCACTAATCCTGCTTATTACCTCTTCGATCATGACTCGCTGGAGGCTGGCGAACCTCTATTGGTTCGGAATCGACTGCCGTATTCCGAGCCTGCAGATTTGCCTCCGACGAGGCTGAAGCAAAGACTCGCGGAACCCCAAGCGTTCGAGTTCAGTCACAGCCTGGATGACCAGATCGGCGGGCAGATCGACGCGGGGTTTACGATTGCCGGATTCTATGAGGACGGTTGGACGGACGAGGCGAGTCGACTGAATCCGTACATGCCGATCTTTATTGCCACGCTGGCGCTGAAGAGGTAGCGAGCGTTCGGCTATTGGGGCATCACTGCCGAAGCAGCAGTCCCCAGTATTCATGTTCGGCGACGTCGCCATCCCCATTCCAGTAGACTGTGCGAGCTTGCGTGTGTTCCTGTACGCCAAGCTGCAAGCCCAGAAGCAAAGGCGGCGTCGAGTTGCATGATAAGCATTGAGATCAACCGCAAGCGCCCCGTGTCCCGATTACTGCGCTGCACCCAGCGACAATTTCGATGCCTGTACCTGGGGTTGCTTGCGAGTTTTGCCATCAGCGCCTGCGGTGGCGGATCGTCCGGCGGTGGTGGCACGCCAGCTCCCCCTCCTCCACTTCCTCCACCACCACCTCCTCCTCCGCCCGTGACGCTCGGCATCACCGACGAGAACGCCGTTGAAGTCGGGCTGCGCGCATTCGACGCTATTGAACTACCCGAGTACGCCAACCTGCTCCTGATTGGTTCCGTGCTCGCGGTCGTGGAAAACGCCATGAGCGATGTGGAATCGACCTGCTCCATGACCGGTTCGGTCACTCGAAGTATTGATGACGCCGATTCAAGCGGGAACGTATCAAGCAACGACACCGTGACATTTTCGTTCAACGGCTGTAACGGACGCACCGGCAATGTCCGTCTTGTGATCGACACGGTGGTCTTCAGCCAGTTGAACCTTCGGCAGCTTGACGGATCGGTGACAGCGAATTTCTCGACTACCGTGGAGACTGCCACCTACACGGCGCAGGCCACCCATGAAATGCGATTTCTGAACGCCGGGACGGTGACCGCTCGCAGCATCGACGCGGAAGTTACCTTGACGGTCGAGGATTCGATGACCGGAGGAGGGCCGATGTCCGATCGCGCGACCGGCCTGAACGTCACGTCGACGACCGGCGGTAGCGATGAGTACGAGATTGCCATTGACGGTCAGATGGACAGCGACTCACTCGGGGGGCGTTTCGACTTTGATACCCGGGAACCGTTCATCGGGGCCCGGGGGAACCCCCCTGACCAAGGGATTGATCGCATGACGGGCGTCGGCTCGTGGGTAGAATTCACCGCGAACACTGATCCGTACCACTCCAGAAGTGTGGCGAACTTCCAGGTTGCTGCCGACGCGACCGGCGGACCGGGGGAGCGTATATTCGTTTCCTGGCGCAGGCTTTCCGCGGGTCTCCTGTTCAGTGTGGTGTCGCCGTTCGACCCCGCCGAGGACGGCCCATTCAACCAGGCGCCCTATATTCGTGAGCTATCGCTGGAGCCGCAGTCCCCGGGGACCATGGACCCGGTCACCGTCGTCGTCGATGTGCTCGACCCGGAGCGATCGGCGCTGGAGATCACCTACGTGTGGTACCGCAACGGCGAACAGCTGGCGGGGCAGACGGCGCAGACATTGCCCTCCGTTGAGTACGTGAAGGACGATGTTGTTTCCGCGGAGGTGACCGCCAGCGACGGGCAGCTCAGTTCGTCATTGCGGTATGACATCACCATTGCGGACACGCCTCCCGAGCTGTCACTGCTCGGCGACCCACCGACGGTTATCTCGCACGGCGAAACGGCGTCGTTTCGCATCGGGTTTACGGACGTGGACAACGATCCGATGCCCGATACGCCATTGCAGATCGTGCACGGCCCGTCCGGTATGGAAGTCGATTCGCAAGGCAACGTCACGTTCACGCCCATGGGACCCCGCTTCGACCGCACGATGGCGTTCAACTGGGCGGTGAATGCCCTTGAACTCGACGCACCGGCCATTTCGGGCACCTTGCGGGTCGAGTATCCGACAGCGACCTATCCGCTGATGCGCACGGGCTTGCTGGTTGATATCGACGCCGGGGACTTCATCGTGGACGACCTCGATTCCGACGGCGCGGACGATATTCTCATCGCCAATCTGGAGCACGCCGTCTACGAACTCAAATGGTCAGGCGACACCTACGAGCAATCGTGGGTGTATCCATTCCAGCTGGCATTGGAAGACCTGATGCCCGAGGCGTTGCCCGACGACCAACGCAATCGTACATCGACCGCAGTGACTGCGCTGGCGAACGGCGACGTGGATGGCGATGGGCTGCACGAGATATTTCTGGCCGTAGCAGGCGTCATCGTGAAACTTGATGGCGCCGAGCGCAGGGTATCCGCGGTCGCTCCTCTCGAGAATAACTTCACGTGCCGCCGGCTGGAGTATGTCGATGCGGCATCGGATCGGGATGCGGGGCTGATCTGCATCACCGGTCGAGCCTTTGGTCCGGTCTACGCAATCTACGTTCTCGACCCGGCCGATCTCTCCATCAAGGCACACAAACGCATCGATCAACTGGGCGTCTACACCGCCGTCGCAAACGTCGACGGCGATCCTGCGATGGAGATCATCGATTCGGATGGATGAGTATTCGACGGCGATACACTTGAATTGGAGTGGTTTCACCTTGAGGG
>VYEH01000449.1:0-4404 GCA_009843005.1 Pseudomonadota bacterium
GACAGCACGTGCGCGCTCAACCTCGCCCGCCATCCCTGGCGGGCTCGGATCGGGGCTCGGCGCTCCTGGCCGTCCATGGCCCCGCGCCGAGCCCACGACGCGCGCACGTGCTGTCTGCGCACGGCCGCGTGAAGCAAACGGGCGTAACTTGGGCGTCAGGGAGTGGGTGGCATGTGCATGCCGACGATGTTGTAGCCGGCGTCGACGTAGAGTATCTCTCCGGTGACTCCCGCCGCCAGGTCCGAGACGAGGAAGCTGGCGGCGTTGCCTACATCGTCTATGGTGACATTGCGTCGCAGCGGCGCTGCCTCGCTCACGTGGGCCAGCATCTGCCGGAGGCCCTTGATGCCCGATGCGGCGAGCGTTCGAATCGGGCCCGCGGAAATCGCGTTGACTCGTATGCCATCGGGCCCCAGATCGTGAGCCAGGAAGCGGACGTTGGCTTCCAGGCTGGCCTTGGCGAGACCCATTACGTTGTAGCTGGGCAGCGCGCGCACGGCGCCGAGGTAGCTCAGGGTCAGCAGGGCTGCCTGCCTGCCCAGCATCATCGGTCGGGCGGCTTTGGCGAGCGCGGCAAGGCTGTAACTTGAGATGTCGTGTGCGATCCTGAAGCCTTCGCGACTGACCGCTTCCAGGTAGCGTCCCGCCAATTGGTCCGCGGGAGCATAGGCGACGGAATGCACCAGGACGTCGAATCCATCCCAGTGAACGGCGAGGGCGTCGAAGAAACTTTCGATCTGCGCATCCTCGGAGACGTCCAGCGGCAGTACGATGTCGCTTTCAAGTTGTCCGGCCATTTTCTCGACCCGGCCGCGCAACTTCCCGGTCTGGTAACTGAACGCCAGTTCGGCGCCCTGGGAGTGAAGCGCGCGGGCGATGCCCCACGCGATGGAGCGGTTGCTGGCCAAGCCGACGACGACGGCTCGTTTACCGTCCAGAATACCCATGCCCGTTCCTTTTCCTGATGGGTGGCGCTGATACGGCGTTATAAGGTTGATGGAGCACTAGGTGCTCTGATCGGTCACGTCAACGAAGAGGATCAACTGCTGTCCGGGTTGCAGGTAACGCTCCGGCGACAGGTTGTTCCATTGCAGGAGGTCGGCCACGCTGACTCTGAACTGGGTCGAGATACGGTACAGCGAATCCCCTTGACGGACGGTGTACGTGACTCGGCGGATGCGTTGGTTGGCGGTCGGCACGAACACCGGCGAATCGCTCCATACCACGAGTTCACGCCCGATGCCGAGAATGTCCTGCGGCGACATGGCGTTCCATTGCGCAAGGTCTTCCACCGTGACCCCGTAGCGGCGCGCCACGCTCCACAGCGAGTCTCCCGACTGGACCACGTAGGTCTGACGGCGCTCGCCATTCGCCGGGTAGTCGGCGCCTTCTGCAAGCGCGGCGGCCAGCAGCCCGTATCCGTCGGAGGCGCCGGTGGGTTGCGGAACCATGAGCCCCTGGCCGGCGCGGATCAGGTCGCCTGCAATACCGTTCGCCTGCCTGAGTACGTCGGGCGTCGTCTGATACTCGATCGCCAGGTGACTCAGGGTTTCTCCGGCACTGACCATGTGTCGAATCCAGTGCACGCCTGCCAGGCTGTCCCCACCGGCCAGGGCAGCCTCGAAATCTTCTGCCCTGTCGATGGGGACCAGCAGTCGGTGAGGTCCGTCCGGATCGGTTGCCCAATGATTGACCCCGGGATTGAGGAGGTAGAGCTCATCGGTGCTCATGCCCGCGATCTGGGCGGCCAGGGCCATGTCGACCTGGCCACCGGTCTCGATCACCTGAAAGTACGGTTCGTTCGCGATGGCCGGCAACGTGACGCCGTATTGAGCCGGATCGGCCACCAGTCTGGCCAGCGCCATGAGTCGCGGCACATAGGTTCGAGTTTCCACCGGCAGGTAGGGGCTGACGCCCCAGAAATCCGTTGGCCTGCCTTCACCGGCCGCTCTGCGCAACGCCCGCGAGACGCCGCCTCCACCGGCGTTGTAGCCCGCGACGGCAAGCAACCAGTCGCCTTCAAACTGTTGCTCGAGCTGGCGCAGGTATCGCAGGGCGGCATCGGTGGACTCAAGTACGTCCCGGCGTCCGTCGTACCACCAGTCCTGCTTCAGGCCCAGTTCCCGGCCCGTTCCGGGGATGATCTGCCACAGTCCGGCCGCCCGGCCCCTGGAAAAGGCAAACGGGTCATACGCGCTCTCGACGATCGGCAACAGCGCCAGGTCCAGGGGCATGTGGTTTTGCTCCAGGGCCTCGACGATGTGATGAAGGTAGCGTTCGGAACGCCCGAGTACGCGATTCAAGTAGTCCGCATTGGCCACGTACCAGTCGAGTTCCCGGTCAATAGCCGAATCCGACGCCGGAGGCAGAACCAGTCCTGCCCGGATCCGTTCGATCAGGTCAACATGCGGTGCACCGGACGGATCGGCCGGCTGCGGCGAGCGGGACTCGGATACGATCGGCGGTATTCCGGATTGAACAGGCGCCTCCGCACGCCTCTGCGGCACGGCATCCGCAGGCTCCCCGGCACCCTCCGCGTCGGACGGGACGACGGTCGCCGTTTGGCATCCGGCCAGCGCTGCGGCCAGCGCTGCGAATGCCGCCTTGGCGACCCGGCGACCGAGTCGCCGGACTGCAGGCAGGCTCGCGCCGCGAAGTTCGCGGCAAACGGATAGGTACATAAAATTGATCGTATCAGCGTGCTGCGGGTTCTATGCTACGGATTGCAACCGCCCTTGCAAGCGTCTGCATGCTTCGCGACGCGTGATCGCGTGGACTTCGTGCCGGGTCGCGCGGCGATTGACTCCGCACAGGCGGTCATTCACAGTTTGCGCCGTGAACGGAATTCCCATGCGCGGCCGCTGGCTGGATACGCCGCTCGGGCAACGTTGCCTGAAGGTGGAGCAGGATCTCGTGCGCCAGGCTCTGGAACACGCATTCGGCGATCACTTCCTTCAGATCGGACTCTGGGGCGGGGAAGATGAGTTCAGTCGCTACGCCCGCACCCAACGCACGACGTTGCTCGACTGGCGCCCGCTTCCGGCTGCCCAGGTGCTTTCCGATACCCATGCGCTTGCGATTACCACGGGATCGGTAGACGCTGTGCTCCTGCCGCATACGCTGGAGCTGGCGCCTTCACCCCACGCGCTTCTAAGGGAGGTGGACAGGGTACTTCGGGCGGACGGCCGGGTCGTGGTGCTGAGTTTCAATCCGAACGGTCTCTGGGGTCTGCGGCAGGTTGCCTCTCCCGGGGGCTATCCTCCGGGTCATCGCCGTCCCATGCTCGAGTCGCGCCTGGGCGACTGGCTCAAGCTCCTGAATTTCGACATCGACAACCGGACTCGCTACTGCCACACGCTTCCGCTCGATCGCGTGCGCCGCTTTGGAACCTTTGCGCGGGAAGAGTGGGCGCGCCGGTGGATGCCGGTGCTGGGAGGTGGGTACCTGTTGAGCGCCCGGAAGCGGGTCCATCCCATGACGCCTATCAGGCCGCTGTGGCATCGGCGCCGCCTGAACGCGGTCGGCGGATTGGTGAAACCCACGACGAATTCTCCCCACGCGCGCCGGTTTAGTGCTCCTTCGGCCACTGATGCGCAATTGTCAGGTTGAAGGAGCACCAGATGAAGGCAGTGACCGCCTACACCGACGGCGCGTGCCGCGGGAACCCCGGTCCCGGCGGTTGGGGCGCCATCCTGCGCTACGGCGAAAACGTCAGGGAACTGCAGGGCGGTGAGGCGCAGACAACCAATAACCGCATGGAACTCATGGCGGCCATAGAAGCGCTGGGCGCGCTCAGGGAACCCTGCCGGGTCGCGTTGTATACGGACTCGCGTTACGTTCGTGACGGCATCACCCGCTGGTTGCCGGACTGGCGTCGGCGCGGCTGGCTGACCCGTGCCAAAAAACCCGTGAAGAATCAGGACCTGTGGAAGCAACTGGACGATCTCGCGCAACGCCACGAGGTGGACTGGCACTGGGTGAAGGGGCATGCGGGTCACGCCGGCAACGAACGCGCCGACGCACTGGCAAACCTGGGGCTGGAGCAGACCCTGACCGGCGAGGCCTGAGCCCATGCGGCAAGTCGTACTGGATACCGAAACCACGGGCCTTCAGGCCGAGGCGGGCGATCGAATCATTGAAATCGGTTGCATCGAACTGATCGATCGCAAATTCACCGATCAAGCGTTTCACCGCTACGTGAATCCCGAGCGGGCGGTGGGCCCCGGCGCGCTGGAGGTCCATGGCATCGACGACGAGTTTCTCTCCATGCAACCGCTGTTTGAAGACGTGGCGGCGGAGTTCCTGGAGTTTGTCCACGACGCGGAACTGATCATCCATAACGCGGACTTCGATGTGGGCTTCATCAACCACGAGTTGCTGAGGCTGGAAACGCCTGTCCAGGAT
>VYEH01000449.1:4414-5647 GCA_009843005.1 Pseudomonadota bacterium
GGATGCACAATGGCCAGAAAAACAGACTCGACGCGATCGCCAAGCGCTACCAGTTGGAAAATACACGGAGACAACTCCACGGAGCGCTGCTGGACGCGGGGATTCTCGCGGAAGTCTACCTGGCGATGACGGGCGGCCAGACCAGCCTGGCACTGGAGGGAGAAACGGAGCAGGTAACGCTACAGGTCGCAGCGGCGCCCATCGCCCGGGAGGGGGTCGAATTGGTGGTTTTCAGGGCCACCGACGAGGAACTCGACGCCCATCGAAGCATGCTCCGGCGACTGGCCCGGTCGGCGGCGACGCCCGTCCTCTGGAACGAGATCGAGCCGCCCGGCCCGGGGAGCGAACAGGGCTGACCGGCATGTGTGGAAATCCGCGCGGTAGTCTTTGCAGGCGCTGAACCGAACAGCTAAGATTCGCCACTTCGCCGCGGCCCATTTTCGGATAGGGAAACCCCATGGAAACACTGACGTTCAATACCCACATGCTCGTTTCGGGCATCGTCCTGGTGATCACCTTCATCGCGATCTTCACCGAACAGCTTCACGGCTTCGAGCGTGCCAAGGTCGCCGCGGCGGGCGCGGTGGCGATGATTGTCGTGGGACAGATCTTCGGCTTCTACTCCCCGATGCAGGCCATTGAAGCGGTCGACTGGAACGTCATCTTCCTGCTGGCGGCGATGATGACCATCGTCTCCATCATGATCCCCACCGGCGGGTTCAATTGGATGGCCTACAAGATCGCGGCCATGAGCCGCGGCCGGCTTTACATGATGCTGGTCCTGCTGGGCACGGCCGTCACGGTGCTGTCGCTGCTGTTGGACAACGTCACCACCGTGGTCATCTTCGGCCCGCTGATCATCCTCATCGCCCAGGCGCAAAAGATTTCCCCGATTCCCTACCTGCTGGCGGCGGCGCTGATGTCCCACACCGGCGGTATCTCGACGCTGGTGGGCGATCCGCCCAACATCATGATCGGCTCGGCCGCCGACATCAGTTTCAACAACTTCGTCATTCACATGGGCCCCATCACCCTGGTGTCCTGGCTGGCGGTGGTGGTTCTGCTGAAGTTCCTGTTCAGGAAAGAACTGGCGCAGAAGCCGGCGGATGTCGATCTGGGAGAGGCGAAAATCGTGGACCCCCGGTTGTGGAAGGGCTCCATCGCGATCCTCTGCATCATGGTGGTGTTCTTCATTCTGCACATCGCCCTGCACTGGGAACCCTGGTTCGTAGC
>VYEH01000369.1:0-407 GCA_009843005.1 Pseudomonadota bacterium
CGCTCTTCCTGCTACGAAACGCCACCGGAGGGGCGTTCATCGATGCCAACGCGCCGCTCGGCGCCACAGCACGCGTATTGGTGTGTGTCGCGCTTTATGCCGGTCCGGCCGTCGTCCTGCGATGGTTGAGCGCCAGGGTGCTCAGTGAGACCTGGTTTGTCCTTGCGACCATGGGTTGGCTGTTTTTCTACATAGCGGCGTTGACGGTTCTGTTCCCGCCGCGCCTTCCGGGACTGGGCTAGTCACTCTTCAGTCGGAAAGTTGCAGACGCCAAAGTCGGCAGAAATGACTCTCGGTCCAATATTGGTTATTCTGGGGTCCTGGCGCTGAATCACGTTGCATAAAGACAACATTCGGTTCTTGAACTGCACGCGACCGAAAACCGGCGCCAAGAGGCTCGTCTGGCG
>VYEH01000369.1:417-5641 GCA_009843005.1 Pseudomonadota bacterium
GTACTGACCTACAAAATAATTCGGGGGATCGAATCATGAAGCAGCTCTTGTATTTTCCTCTCATTGCCTTGTTTGCAACCCTGTTCATTCTATCTCCGGCCTACGGTCAGGATGCCGGATTCGTTCTCGAGGAGATCGTCGTCACGGCAAGGAAGCGCGAAGAGAACCTCCAGGAGGTGCCGGTATCCATATCGGTCCTCAGTGCCGACATCATCCAGGAAGCCGGCCTCATCAACCCGCGGGACATTTTCGAAGCAGTGCCCGGACTCGACTATGACGAAAACCATGATCGGGTGTCCTCCACTCCTGCGATCCGCGGTGTCCAGTCGAGCGCCACTTCGGTGCTCCGTCAGAAGATCACGTCCTTCATTGACGGTCTGCCGATTGTCGGCTCACAGGGCACGCTGCAGCTGACGGGTGTCGATCGCGTCGAAGTCTTCAGAGGCCCTCAGAGCGCGGCATTCGGTCGCGCGACCTTCGGCGGCGCCATCAACTACGTGACCCGGGACCCGGGTGATGAGTTCGAGGGCGATATTCGCATCGAGACCAGCGATCTGGGTCGAAACTCGCTCGAGATCCTGCTGGGCGGACCCATCACGGATATCGTCGGCTACACGTTGAATGTCAACCTCGACGAGTACGACGCTCCCGACAACTGGGTATCGACCGAGGGGTTCGGTCTGCATGGATCCACGACCGAGTATCTCGACGGCAAGCTGAAGTTCACGCCTTCGGACAACTTCGACGCCGAGATCACGTTCTCTCACCTTGTGACCGACGACGAGAATCCGCTCGAAATCAATATCTCGCCGGAGTCCTATGCAACTTGCACGAACTTCCCGAGCCCCAACCTGCGGGGTGTGAACTGGATCAGGGGCACCTTCGATTGTGACGTGTCGATCCCCGAGGGCGGCAACCCGACCAATTTCGATACGGCCGCTCCCTACGCCGGCACGCCCGAGGAGTTGCTGGCGCGTGCGTTTTCGGTCTCGGATCCGGGCGTCTATACCGAGCGAAATCGAATTCAGGGCGAATTCAACTTCGAGCTGGGCAACGACACCACGGTCCAGGTTCTCGGGTTCGTCCTCGAAGAGCGAAAGGAGTGGTGGAACGACACCGATCGCAGCGACGTGCCGGTAAACATCTCCATGGGCATGCTGGCCATGGGGATGCAGCCGATTACTCATATGGCGTCCCCGGCGGATACCGACGAGCAGATGGTCGAAGTGCGCTGGCTGTCGCCGGACACCGAGAGACTGCGCTGGATGGTCGGTGCTTCAAACTACCAGTACGATGTCCTGAACATCGTCTGGAGCCAGTATGATGCGATCGTCAACGGCTACGCCGACCAGCTTGTCGAACAGTTCGGCTTTACGGTCGTCCCGAACGTGATTTTTTCGGAGGATTCGAATAACACCGGCATTTTCGGCAGCATCAACTACGACATCAGCGACAGCACGACCGTTTCTTTCGAGGGTCGCTGGCAGAACGAGAAACTGACCCACATCAACCCCGTGACCAACGAGTCGTTCACGAACGACACGGATTCGTTCCTGCCGCGAATCGCGATCACGCACACGCTGCCGAGCAACGTCACGCTCTACGCGCAGGCATCGAAGGGCAACAATCCCGCCGGGGTAATCCCGGCCGCGCGCAGTCCGCGCATCGTCGAGTCGCACGCGCAGGCTACGGAACTGGAACTCATCAACTGGTCCCTCGACAGCGTGCTGTTTTACGAAGAAGAGGAGATCACGAATTTCGAGTTCGGCGTCAAGGCGACGCTTGCCGAGAACCGTGTGACGCTCGCCAGCACCCTCTACACGATGGATTGGGAGAACTACAACCAGCCGTTCACGCTGAACTGGAACATCAACACGCTGTGGGCGCAGTCCGGGAATCCCGGGATGTCGCCGGGGTTGCTGGGGGGCTTCGGTGGCGGCGACTACATGCTGCGCGCCCAGCTCAACGCAGGCGACGCCAGTGTCTACGGTTGGGAAAACGAGGTGCGCTGGCTCGCCGGCGACAACTGGACGTTCGGTGGCACGCTGACCCGGCAGAGTACGCAGTACGAAGAGTTCTGCTCACCATCGGCCGTCTCGGATATCGGGCTCACACCCACAAACCGGGTCACCGACGGTTCGGGCGTACCGTTCGACTGCGTCAACGTTGTCGGCAATTCGCTGCAACGCCAGCCCGACCTGACGTATACGATCAACGCGACTTACCGGGCGCCGCTGGGCAACACGAACTGGCAGTGGATCGCGAGAGCGGACTGGCGCCGCATCGGCGAGCAGTACCTCGACGACATGGAGTTCATGTCCATGCCGGCGATCGAAACGCTCAACGGGAGTGTCAGCTTCCGCAACGACGACTGGAATGTCCGAATCTGGGGCCGCAACCTGACGGACAACGATACGCCGCGCCGGATCAGCGAGGGCACTGACTGGAATACCCCGTTGACCAGCAGCTTCTGGTTCATCCCGAGAGATCCGCGTGAGTACGGGGTGCAGATGACCTACAGCTTCTAGTGCTGCATCAACCCGATACGGCATTATCGGGTAGATGCAGCACAAGCCCGGGGCAGGCTGTGGCGCCGGTCCGGTTAGTCTGAAGGCGCGGCTTCGCGCGACTGGCGTGGGGTAGTGATTCCCATGGCGGCGCTCTCGCCCGACTCCATGGCGCCCTCCATACCGCGGTTGGCTACGGCCAGGTGTTCGCCGCAAAACCGGACCCGGCCATGGGACGCGCCCATGGCGGCGGCGTAGCGGGTGATCTGTCCGGGGCGGAAATAGGCCCAGGCGCCGCGGGCGAAGGGATCCGCTCCCCAGCTTTGCCTGCCGATGAACTCGAGCTGACCGCGGGCGGCAGGGCGCACGGCTTCGATCTCCCGGATGACTCGTGCGCCGGCCTTTTCAGGCGGCAGCGCATCGAGCCGCACCGCGTTTCGACCCATCACCCAGGCCGAAAATCCGGTGATTTCCGTGGGATCGCTGCCGTTGCGGAGCGCCGAAAACATGCCGGCCGCGGTGTCGGTGAACAGGCTGGGGGCGATGCCGTCTTCCTCCCAGAATTCCGACTTGTGAGCGAAATAGAGCTGGGTCATGGCCTGAGAGGGCAGGCTTGCGACGGCTTCCCGCTGGCGGCCGTCCAGGGGCGGGTCGAAGGCGATGCCGCGCAGAACCGTGAAGGGCAGGGCGCACACGGCGTGGGCAGCTCTGTATTCGGCGCCGCCTTCGCAGCGTACGGTGACCTGCCTGCCGTCGTCCTCGATTCGTCTTGCCAACCGACCGTAGTGCACCGGATGGACCAGCGACTCGGCCATCGCCTCGGGGATTCGCTGCACGCCGTCGGCGGCCGTAAAGCCCCTTGCGCTCGTGGACGAGGTGACCGAAGACCGGGACGTAGCCGACCCGCCCCCGGCAGGGTCGGCTGCCGTTAAGGGCGAGCCCGCCTGCGCCCTGGAAAATGCCGCGCGGAACAGCAGTTGCAACGCCGAAACGTCGTGGGCGTCCTCTCCGTAGCTCACATTCAGTCCGTATCCAAGCCGAATCGTCTTGTCGTTCAGTCCGAGACCGCGCATCCATTCGTGCATCGAGACGTCGTGAACGGCCTGCCCGGGATCCAGCCAGTGCCGCGGTTCTTTCAGCGGGTTCTGCCGGGCGGTCAGCATTCGGCCGAAGGTCCAGGGCATCAGCGCCCTGTCCGGATCCGGAAACGGGTTGGCGGGGTGAGCCGGCCACTCGGACTGGCGGATGATCTCACCGTCCAACACCAGGTCCTGCTCCCTGAAGAATTTCAGCGAGGGCGTGACGTCGATGAGCCTGACGTCGTGGCGTGAGGCTGCGTCGATCACGCGCCGGTACGCCGCGCCGATGTAGGTGCCTCCGGCCTCCAGGTTGCCGCCGAGTTCACGCATCGACCGCACCCGTCCGCCCACTCGATCCTGAGCTTCGACGACCCGCACGTCTACGCCGGCATCCTGCAGGTGGACCGCGGCGTTGAGTCCCGCCAGGCCCGCGCCGATCACCACCGCCTCGCAGCGATGTATTTTCGTCACGTCAACTCCGCACCGCAGAGCGCGCTCCTGGGCTCGCCGGGCCGCCCCGAGAAGCAGCAGTCGACCGGGCAGAAGTCATGGTTCGGCGGGCGGGTGCCCAGCGCGGGACGCTCAGGATCGGGGGTCATTCGCTCGACGATCAGGTCCCGCACCATGCGCACATATGCGGGATGGGTACCCACCGTTCCGGCGCGCACCATATTGAGCCCGAGGTCGTCTGCTTTTTCCGCAGCCTCTACATCCAGGTCCAGAACCACTTCCATGTGATCGCAGACGAAGCCGATGGGTGCGACGACCACGTCG
Organism: Pseudomonadota bacterium; assembly: GCA_009843005.1. GTDB lineage: Bacteria > Pseudomonadota > Gammaproteobacteria > Steroidobacterales > Rariloculaceae > UBA6522. The sequence continues at coordinate 4,778 of VYEH01000369.1, forward strand.
GTTTGGTCAGCCGCGCGAACGGACTCCAGTGCCTCACTGATGTCTGGCCCTAGCCACGGCTCGCCGTAGGACGCGTTCTGACTCTGGTACACAAGTTTCCACCGGCCGGCGCCGGCCATCTCCGCGGCAAGGGAGCAGGCCTCGCGCAACTGGTCCACGTAGTCGCACGCCCCGGCCATGGAACGGGGCAGGCTGTGGGCGGTGAACAGCAACGCCGGTTGCGGCTTTGCCGGTGGTATGCGCGAGAACGCATCACGGAGCCGGTCCGCCATTGCTTCGATGAACCCGGGATGGTTGTATCCGAGCCGCAGCTTGTCGATGTGCGGCGCGCCGTCAAGGCCATCCACAGCAGCGTGGAGATCTTCGCGGTACTTGCGGCATCCGCTGTAGGAACTGAACGTGCTGGTGACGTAGGCGATGGCGTTGGTGATACCGTCTTTGGCCATCCGGGCCAGGGTGTCGCCCAGCATGGGATGCCAATTTCGATTGCCCCAATACACGGGCAGCACGGGTCCGGAGGCGGCCAATTCCCGCTCCAGCGCGGCGATGAACTCGCGCGTGTGCCGGTTGATGGGGCTGATGCCGCCGAATCGGTGGTAGCGCTGGGCGATGCGCTCCTTCACGGGGGGCGGTACACGCAGGCCGGCGAGGACGTTGTCCAGGAAGGGCATGACGTCGTCGGGGGCTTCGGGGCCGCCGAAGGAGACGATCAGGATGGCGTCGTAGTTTCTTGCGTTGTTATCGAACAGGCTCATGGCATAGTGGTGCCAGTAGCCGGCGTCGTCGGGTGCGTGTGGAGGGCGCTCGCGCGCTTAATTTCGCCCGCCATCCATGGCGGGCTCAAATCGGCGCGCGGCGCTCCTG
>VYEH01000080.1:0-632 GCA_009843005.1 Pseudomonadota bacterium
AGGTGGTGGAGGTGCTGGAGTCCGAAGGCCGCGGCGCGGGTTCGCTGCTCATTCCGTTGTTGCTGTTCGTCACGTTCATGGTGCGGGCCACGGTGGACTTCGTCTCCGTCTACGGCCTCGGATGGCTGGGACGGTCGGTGGTCAGGGACCTGCGCGCGGAAATCTTCGAGCGCTATACGGAACTGCCGGTCGCGTACTTCGAGCGCCACTCCTCCGGGGCGCTGGTCTCGAAGCTGACCTACAACACCGAACAGGTGGCCGAGGCCATCTCCAACGCCGTGGTGGTCGCCATTCGCGATTCGCTGACCGTGGTGGTCCTCATCGGCGCGATGATCTGGTTCAGTCCCCTGCTGACCGCCATGGTGGCCGTCGCGGCGCCCATCGTCGCCGGGTTGGTTGCGCTAATGAGCCGCGCGTTCAGGCGTTACGGATTGCGGATTCAGACGTCCATGGGCGACGCCACGCGGGTGACCGAGGAAGCCCTGTCGGGGGCGCGTATCGTGAAGGTATTCGAGGGCCAGAAGCAGCAGCAGCAGCGGTTCTCTGAGATCAACGAGCACAATCGCAGGCAGTTCATGAAACTCGTCGCACCCCGCGCGGGGGGCGACGCCCTGTCCCAGTACACGTTGACG
>VYEH01000080.1:671-5637 GCA_009843005.1 Pseudomonadota bacterium
CCCATGAAGCGGCTCGTCAACACCAACGCGGTGCTGCAGCGCGGTATCGCCGCCGGTATCACACTCTTCGAAACGCTGGATGAACCCGGCGAGCCGGATACCGGCGCCCGGCAACTGAAGCGCGCCCGGGGCGAGGTGGAGTTCCGCGGCGCCTGCTTTACCTACGACGAGGCCAAGGGCCGGGTGCTGCACGATATCGGTTTTCGGGTTCCGGCGGGCAGCACCGTCGCGCTGGTCGGGCGGTCGGGCAGCGGCAAGAGCACGCTGGTGGGACTGCTACCCAGGTTCTACGATGTGGAGGCGGGTGAGGTTCTGCTCGATGGTGTGGATATCAGGGAATACCGGCTCAGGGATCTGCGCCGCCAACTGAGCCTGGTCAGCCAGGATGTGCTGCTCTTCGATGACACCATCGCCAACAACATCGCCTTCGGTGCGCTCGGCGATGCGCCCCGGGAGGCCGTGGAGGCCGCGGCCGAGGCCGCCTTCGTGACCGAATTCGCCGCCGGCCTGCCGCAGGGACTGGACACACCGGTCGGGCAGCGCGGTGCGCTCCTTTCAGGCGGGCAGCGCCAGCGCGTGGCCATCGCCCGGGCCGTGCTCAAGAATGCCCCGGTCCTGATCCTGGACGAGGCCACCTCGGCGTTGGACACGGAGTCGGAACGGATAGTGCAGCGCGCGCTGGAGTCCCTGATGACCGGATGCACGACGCTGGTCATCGCCCACCGGCTGTCCACGGTGGAAAACGCGGACTCGATTGTGGTACTGCATGACGGCGCGGCCGTGGAGCAGGGCGCCCACGCGGAGCTTCTGGCCCGCGGTGGAATCTACAGCGGCCTCTATCGTATGCAGTTCGCGGATTGAAGCCGGATGGGTGTCTTCCCCGGGTTGAACGTTCCCGAATGATTTCCGGAAGTTGGTGAGCGCCCCGATGACCCTGTCACGTTGCATGGATCGGATCTGGTATGGGGGCAGTCCCTGCCGGTGGTTGCTGGCTCCCCTTGGGATCTGTTATCGGATGATCGCAAATCTCAGGCGTTTGGCGTACCGCCGGGGCATCAGGCCGGTGACGGTTCTGCCGGCGCCGGTGATCGTGGTCGGTAATATCACGGTGGGCGGTACCGGCAAGACGCCCCTGGTCATCTGGTTGGCCGAAGCGTTGCGGCAGCGGGGGTTCAGTGTCGGCATCGTCAGCCGCGGATACGGAGGCCACGCAGGGACATGGCCCCAGGCCGTCCATCATGACAGCGACCCGGCCCTGGTCGGGGATGAGCCCGTTTTGCTGGCTCGCGCCACCAATTGCCCCGTCAGCGTGGGTCCGGATCGCGTGAAGGCCGCGAGGGCACTCCTGGCTCGCGAGCAGGTCGATGTCTTGCTGGCCGACGACGGCTTGCAGCACCACGCGCTGGGACGGATCATGGAGATCGTGTTGGTGGATGGCCAGCGAGGTTTGGGCAACGGGATGTACCTGCCGGCAGGGCCTCTCAGGGAGGGCCGCGAACGGCTTGCACGGGCAAGTGCGGTGGTGGTCAATGGCGGCGATTGGGGAGATGACGAGATCATCTTTCGGGCAACGACGAGTGCGCAGGATGCCCGCCGACTCACGGGTTCCGACCGCAAGCCTCTGGACTCGTTTCGGGGCAGCCCGGTTCACGCCGTCGCGGCGATCGGTCATCCGCAGCGATTTTTTCGCATGCTGGAGGCGGCTGGCTTGCGGGTGATCCCGCACCCAATGCCCGATCACGCGTCAATCGACGCCGCCGATCTGCGTTTCGATGATGCGGCGCCCGTAATGGTGACCGACAAGGATGCGGTCAAGTGCGAGCGTATTGCTCATGACGACGTTTGGTGCGTCCCCATCGAGCTGTCGTTCGAGCCGGAAGCATCGGCTGCGCTTATAGCCCTGGTGCTGCGACATATCGAGGAGCGGCGGTGGATTTCGCCGTAGTCATTCCGGCGCGTTACGGCGCCACGCGGCTTCCCGGCAAACCGCTTGCCGACGTTTGCGGCCGGCCGATGATCCAGTGGGTCTACGAGGCCGCCGCGGCCGGCGGCGCGGCGGAAGTGATCGTGGCCACGGATGATACGCGTATCTCGGATGCATGCGGCCGGTTCGGCGCCCGGGCAGAGATGACCGACGGTGCGCACGCCAGCGGGACCGACCGGATAGCGGAGGTCGCAAGGCGGCTCGATTGGCCCGACGAGCGGGTGATCGTCAACGTACAGGGCGATGAGCCCCTGTTGCCGCCGGTGCTGGTATCCCAGGTCGCGGGGCTGCTGGACGACGATCCGGAGGCCGAAATGGCAACGCTCGCGACGCCGATCCTGGACCGCGCCGAATGGGACGACCCAAACGTGGTCAAGGTGGTCACGGACCGGCGTTCCAGAGCTCTGTATTTCAGTCGCGCGCGGATTCCCTGGCCGCGCGAGGGCTCGGGACCAGTCATCAATGCCATGCGCCACGTGGGCTTGTATGGCTATCGTGTCCGGGCGCTCAAGGCGCTCACGGGCGCGGGACCGTGCGGGTTGGAGTTGCAGGAACGCTTGGAACAGCTCCGCGCACTGTGGCTCGGAATTCCCATTGTTGTCGAGGAGGCGCGCGACGTTCCTCCCAGGGGCGTGGATACGGAAGAAGATCTGCAATCCGTGCGCCGAACTTTGGCGGCGTCACGAGCTAGAGTGACGCCATGAGGCCGGGCGGCGGGGCCAGCCACCGGGGAGCAGCGGCCAAAGGCGCGTCCAGGGTCGCGAGGAATGCCTCGAGCTGAGCGCGTTCCCGCGGGTTCAGGCCCAGCGGTTTGGCCTCGTTGTGGCCGATCATGGCCAGCGGCGCGCGGTCGTAGTGCCGCATCATCTGTCCCAGGGATGGCGTCTGGCCCTGGTGCGAGTAGGGCGCGGTGCCTTGCAGATTGCGCAGCGACGGCGTCCGCAGCGCGCCGACGACCTCGGCCCCGGTGCGCGCAAAGCGAAGTTCGGCGCAATCCTTCACCGGGTCGTCGCTGTAGGCGCCCAGGCAATTGAAGGGATCGTTCCGTACCAGGCGGATGCCGTCGATTCGGCCGCGGTCGGGAACCGTCCCAGGCGCAGAAATGATCCCGGTATTGTGAAATTCATGGTTGGTCAGCAGCGGCCCGTTGTGGCATTCGATGCAGCGGGCCTTGCCGATGAACAGCCGCAGCCCGACGGCCTCGTCTGCATTCAGCATGGTTTCCGCCAGCGAGGTGTCTCCACGGGCGCTTGCCTCGACGTAGCGGTCGAAGCGCGAAATTCCGGGCACAAGCAGACGCTCGTACGCTGCGATGGCCTTGCCGATATTCACGAATACCCGCGTGACGGCCTCCCGGTCTGCGCGGTTCATCGCGTTCCAGGCGGATTCAAGGGGCGTTCCCGGAATCGGTCCTGCCGCGGCCGGAAACCGGTTGGCGTCAGACAGGTCAGGCATCGCGCCGAAAAGCGCAGTGTAGGCCTGGCGGTACCCGGAGTCTCCGGAAACGAGCCGTGCAAGCGCAACGCGGTTGCCGCCCTGTTCATTGGGGTCTTCCAGCGGTGACAGGGCCTGGGACCATTGACTGTCCTTGCGTCCGTCCCAGTACAGCCAGGGACTGTAGGCCGTCCCCACGATGCTCGGGGTGTTGCGCTTCGAATTGCCGAGCGCCGCAGCAATGTGGCGGCCGTCGGTGAAGCGAAGGTCGGGTCGATGGCAACTGGAACACGCGAATTCGCCGTTGCCGCTGAGGCGCGGGTCGAAGAACAGCCGATGACCGAATCGGGCGGCGCGGGGATCGTCGGCGACGGCGTTGGATGGATCGGGCGGCAGAGGCGGCAGGTTGGCGATCCACAGCGATTCGATGACCTGCAACTCGTCGTCCGCCCAGGTCGGATGTACGGCGGGCCGCAGGTACTTCCACGCGGCACCGAACACGGCACCGACCAGCGCTACGGCAAGGCCGGTTGCGATGAACGCGTATATCGGGGATATTCTACCGGTGCGCCACTTGGTCGGCCGGGAAGCATCGTCGGTCGATCGGCCGTATTCGGCCCCATGCAGCGGGACTTCTGACACGGGTTGCTATAGCTCCAGCGGGATCACGACTTCGTCGCTCAACGCGTCCGTTTCGATGCCGAGCACCACTTCCCAATACCCGGCCATGTGAAAGCGCATGCCTTCGATCAGGTAACGGCCTTCACCGAGATACTCAGTTGCCTCCGGACGGGTCGGCAAACCGTGATCGTGGGCCGGCATGCCGCCGCGGACGGTGATTGCCGCCGCCGGCACAGGTGCGCCGTCGGCGGCCAGTACCCGCACCACCCCGCGGTGGATAGTGTTGATGGCGAGCGGTTCCAGGGCGGGTGCGACGCTCACCTGGAAATGCCCAGAACGCGAGTGGATCCGGGTGTCTGCGCCGGAAAGGCCGATAGCCTGGTTTCCATGGGCCTCGGAGGCGAGGTAAATCCCGCACATCAAGACTGCGGCTGCGCCGACGCCCTTCGGGCCGGGGCGGCCAAGCCAGCGTCGCAATCGTCCGCTGGAGTACCACAGATGCAGTTGCAGGACCGCGATAGCAATCAGGACGAGCGGCCACACACCGAAGCCGGTGAATCCCACTTCGAACGGAAATACGGCGGTATGGGGCGTGCTTGCATCTTCCGTTACGGCGGTGACGATGCCGATAAATTCGCCGGGTTCATCAAATCGATGCACCGCGCTGTAAACGCCCGGTACCACGGCGGGAGCGTGGTAGAACACCGTGACTTCATCCAGTTCGGCAATCCGCGCGACATCCTCCCACCTCGCGTAACGTCCCAATCCGGTGACGTTTCTGATCACTCGGAATTCGATGGATGCTTCGTCCAGTCCCGGATGAAGGTATTCCATGACAAAGAGGCTTTCTCCGGTGGAAGGAATGTCTTCACAGAATTCCTGCCGCTGAAGGTCCCGGGGAAGATAGATCTTGAAGTGGGCCTGGAG
>VYEH01000361.1 GCA_009843005.1 Pseudomonadota bacterium
GAGCACAACGACATCGAGCTTGCGGGCGGCGAGTTCACGGCAGAGCTCATCGCCGTGAGTACCCAGATCGCGTTCGATGTCCGCTGGTCCTGGCTGAACCTCATCCAGTACGACAACGAGTCGGAGTCCGTCGGTATCAACAGCCGCCTGCGCTGGACGCCCCGGGCCGGTCAGGATCTCTTCGTGGTCCTGAACCACGGTTTCGAGGCCATCGGATCCTTCTCGGCGCTGCGATCCCTCGAGTCACAGCTTTCCGTCAAGTACACGCATACGTTTCGGTTCTAGAGATCCTCCAGCATGCGGATCATTTCGTCGATGTCCGGCGGTGCGGTGCTGTCCCCGAAGTCGACGCAGACCCACTCCCGGATTTCCTCATCGGGCGCCCAGATGAACTCGCGCCCCATGTTGAATACCTCCGTGTAGTACACAGGATCGTCAATCTCCAGTTCGAGTTGAAGATCCATCGAACCCGGCTCCCGCCAGTATCGTTCCGTCACGCGGGCCTCAAGGCTCAGCGGCTCCGCACCGCCGGACAGGTGCAATCCCAACATGTGGGTGGTATCGATCATGAGGACATCGCCCTCCCAGCGTCCGACCGAGTAGCCGAGATGCGAGTTTGGATGATCCCCGGGAGCAGCCGCACCGCTCATGAATATGGACCGAATCGTGTTCCCCCGTTCGTAGTGGATGATCAGCGTATCCCCTTCGCCCTGGCGGAACTCGATCGGGTTACCCGTCCACAGGAGTCGTGGCATGCTTTCCAGCGCGCAATCGTCCTGGATTCTCGGGTTGTCGAGTATCGGATCGTAGTCCGCCACGGCCTGGCGGCCCTCATCGGAAAGCGGAAGCACATCGGGTCGGCGGCGGGGCGGACCACCGCCATCGAAGACCGGAGGCGCGTAGATTCCAATGAAGTCGACTCCGGATTCCGAGCCCTCCTGGGCATCGGCCCGGATCGCACCGAAAACGCAAATCGCCAACACGACAGATTACGACATTTTCATAAGATCCCCCTGTAGCCGCACCAATGAATTAGCGTATCTGGCACAGGTCCACGCCTTGAACGTTTGCGAATTTCAACAAAAATAGTTCAAGCCAAATAGCAATTCAATATTTGAACGGGCGCCTGCGGAAATCGGCCGTTCGCAAATCGCCGACAGGTGGAGTAACGTTAGTCGAATCGGTACCGCAAGAGCATCAGTCCAGGGGAAATCATGAGAATTTCATCGCTTTTTGCGATCCTTTGCATTGCGTTGGTCTCCTGCACCAATGCCCCGCAGGACACCGTACACAGTGTCGCCGAACTCTCCGAGCGCGGACAAGCACTGTTCTTTCTGACGGATTCGTGCGTGGACTGCCACGGCGCGGACGGGGCCGGCGGCCTGCTCGCCCCAGCGCTCGATGCGAATGTCACGCCTCGCGCGATCGACTACCAGCTCCGGACCAATCCCGAGATGGCCGAACTGGCCGATATGCTGGACGCCACGCCGGATGACCTCCTGGCCTTGTCAGTCTTCATACGGGAGTTGACGGGCGGTGAAGAGGGCGCTATCGACGTGGCGGCGCTTCAGGCCCAGGCGCCGGAGCCCGAACCGGTCGATGTGCCGGCGGAGGCAACCGCGGCGCCCACCGCATCCGGCGGCGAGCGCGACGCCATGATCCGGGTAATCGAGGACTTCTCGGTGGTGGTGGACACCTGGGAGAGGCGAGCCCGGCCGGGCAGTCTGCTGCGCACCTACGACGTGACCGTGACGGCCGAATTCGACCCCGGAGAACCCAGGTTCACGCCCGAGCCCGGCAAGACCTATTTCTACGAAAACGTCGGCACGCGCGGTACTCGAAATCTCGCGACGGGCGAGACCTTTACGCCGGAAGGCATGAAGGTCATGGTGGGGGATGCCGAAACTCTTGAAGTCATCGCTTCCTACGAAATTCCCGCCGAGCTTCGCAGCTCGGTTCATTCCACTGCGCTGTCGCCGGACGGCCGCTATGTCTACATTTCCGGTGCGGCGCCGAGCGGCGATCTGGAACCCCCGGGAGCGGGGCCAGGACTGTCGAGAGCCGCGGCCAGCATTCTCAAGGTCGATGCCCTGACCCTGCAACCTGTCAGGCAACTGGCCGTCGGCGGACGGATGCACCACGCCCAGGTATTCCGGGATCGCTACATGCTGATCGATTCGTTCGCCCAGGACGAGGACGGGCTGACGGCCTATCTCTTCGATCCCGAATCCGACACGATTATCGGCGGATTCCACGAGTCGGATCTGGGCGGCAATGCCTACACAGCCTGGACCGACAACGAATTCATCTACGTACTCGTCGAGCCCAACGGATACGGAATGCAGGCGGCCCGAAGATACCTGCGGGGCGAACTCACCATGGTGCCCGCATCCTGGGTGGCAAGGATCGACCCGGACACCTGGGAGGTATTGCAGGAATATCCTCATCCGGGGCACCGCGCGGACTGGATCTGCTTCGATCACGATTCCAGCCACATGTACGTCCCCAGCACCGGCAACAACACCGTAACCCGAATCAACATCGAGACCGGACAGATTGCCTGGGCCCGGCCCACGGGACCCGGCCCCTACGGTTGCAGCGTGAACGCGGACTCCACGGAAGTCTGGATCGCCGACAAGGGCGAAGCCACGGGCCTGGTGGGCGGGCGCACCGTGACCGTGTACGAAACTGCCACCGGCAACAGCCTGGACGTTCTGTTTTCAGCCTATCGAGTCGACCATATCCTGCTGTCGCCGGGCGGCAACGAGTTCTGGGCGACCAGCAACTACGAAGGCGCCATCTACGTCTTCGATGCACTGACCCGGGAGCGCAAGGGCATCATCAATATCCCGGGCGGCGGCGACCTTCATGGCCTCGTCTGGGTGCACTACGACGAATCGGGGACTGCCAGAGTGGTGCGGGATCAGGGCGGCTTTCACCACGGGACCGATCCACGGGCCGCGCTGTAAGCCTGGTCCGGAGTGGGTGCGCGGCCTATTCAGCGCAATGCGTCGGCTCCGCTGGTGACTCCCCCGGCGCCACCCAATAAGTCCGGACGGCCGTAACAGTCTCGGTGAAGGTATCCGGATCGGTCACGATCATCTCGTAGTCCAGGCGCTGCTGATCGTCGCTGAGCGTGAATGTCTCGAACGCTTCGATCAGGTCGCTTTGGGGTATCCCCAGACTGTCGTCGAAGTACGGCCAATCGATCCGCGTTGTTGTGACCTCGAGCCGGTTGTCCGTCACCCAGCGTCCGGTCGAATAACCAAACCGGGACGGTTCCGGCGCCGCTTCCAGGCCGGCGCCAGACACATGGATGGTGCGGTCGATCACCGCATTGTTGGAAAACCCGGTCAACCGGATCCAGGCGCCGTGGTTGCGGAACTCGAACGGATACGGGGTTGCCATCACCCCGGGCATCCCCACCGATTCGCAGCGGGCGGCCAGTTCGTCCATTCGCGCGAGCCATTCCGCCCCCCCGGAAGGAGGCTCCTGCCGGTATGGCAGTTCCTCACTGAACGCGATCGGCCGCAGCACCGGCCGGCTCCAGACCCGGAACAGGCCGCGATCCTGCGCGGCTGTATCCGCCACCGGCACGCCGCTGCCGTCCCCGCCCAGGGCGACATCGTTCCACCGGGGCTCGACTCCGGCGATCATCAGCAACTCCTGTCCGTCGCCGAGCATCAGGTTATGCAGCCAGAGTTGTGCGGCCTGTGCCCGGTGAACTCGGCCGGCAGCTCGGATTCGGTCGCCCTGCCGGAACAGCTCGCGCGGCAAACCCCTGCGCTGGAGAACATAGGGATTACCGGTCTCAAGCATCCAATCCGCTTCCTGACCTGCTTCGTCGACGCGAACCGTCAGCAGGATATGGGGATTGCCCCAGTGCACGTCGACCAGTTCGCCCTCGATTTCGGTGATCTCGTCGGTGTAGATCGCGAAGGAGTGATGGGCATTCGCCGCTGTCAGCACGAGCGGCAGCGCCAGTACGCTCGAAATGAGCGTTGCAGCGAGTCCCGTGCCGTACACGCGAACAACCCGCTCAGTTATTCCGGCGCCGGCCGGCGGTTGTTGTCGCCGCTCAGCTCCGTGCAGTTGTAAGGTCTGTAGGGCTCGCTGGTGCGCTGAAAGACGCTCTCTCCGACCCAGTCGGTCTGCAGGAAAGCCGGATCGTGAGCGACGTATGCGCGCACCAGGGTCTGGCCTTCGTCCCTGACCTCGAACCGCTCGGTCACCTGCATGTCCGCGCTGTGCATGAGTCCGTCGCCGAGCGGAAATACGACGCCCTGCTCGAAGCCGACCGTGTCGACCACCAGCACATCGCCGTCCCACCGGCCGATGGAGTGGCCGCCGACGCTGGGCACGATGTCGTCCGGGTGCTCCGTTTGGTCCAGGTGAACCGTTCTGACCAGGTCCATGTAGCCGTACTGGATCGAGACGGTATCGTCGGTCTGGTAGAAGTCGTTCACGTGACTGTCGTGGGTGAAGCCGACGATGATGTTAGCCGGATGACAGGGAATGGCTGGATCGTCGAATGGCTGCTCGTAGTCCGCGGCCGCGGCCAGGCCGGCATCGGTGGGCGCCGGGAACCCGCCGCCCATACCGCCTCCAGGCGCACCACCCGCCATGCCGCCGGGAGCGGCGGCGCCCGGGCCGCCTCCGCCCGGAGGCGCGCCCATTCCACCGGGAGCGGGTCCCATGCCGCCCATTCCCTGCCGGACCCACGGACCGCCCAGGTTGGGCTGACCGTTGGGCAGGTAGGCTGCCCATCCTTGCGATACAGCCGGCGTATCTTCCACCGCAGCGGCCGCCTCGAAGCCCGGCGGTGGATCGTTCCGCGCGATGCGGGCGCCGTCCTCGAACTCCATGAAGTTCGTATAGCAGACGCGCTCCTCGCGGCGGGCAGGCGCTCCGGTCATGGTGAACGCCTGCCCCGGTACCAGCGAATCGTCGGTCCAGCCGCGACGCCTCATGCCCGTCCCCCCGGACAGTTCGCAACGCCAGTTGGCGACCTCCCCGGCATCATCGGTCACGTCGAAGTACACGTAGGCATGCGGATTCACCAACCTGAGCTCGGTGATGACGCCCTCGACCGTGATGGGATTGTCCATGTCGAAATGCGGCGCGGCGGAATGATGCGCGTAAGCGCCCGCTGCGACTGCAAACAAGAAGATAGTGAAACCAATTCGATTCATGATCTGCTCTGAGCGCACTCAGCCTCCCGGATTCCAGTTGCCCCTAGCTTACAGATCGCATGTGGAGGAAATGTGGAGTGGTTCAAGCCGGCGTATCGGCTGTGCTCCGCTGCAGGAGGACGAGCCGGTACCACACGATGGTAGCCAGCGCGACCAGCACGCTGGGCACGACGGCCAGTTGCACCGCCGACCAGCCGAAGGCGTTGAGCAAGGCGCCCGAACTGAAGGAGGCGAATGCCACCAGGCCGAAGACAAGGAAATCGTTGAGGCCCTGGACCTTGGCCTGCTCCTCCGGGGAGTGCGCCGTGGCGAGCAGGCTGGTGGCGCCGACGAAGCCGAAATTCCAGCCGACGCCGAGCGCCACGAGCGCGAGATAGAAGTGGTGCAGGTCCACGCCGGTCAGTGCGATCGCCGAACAGACGCCGAGCAGCAGCAGCCC
>VYEH01000038.1 GCA_009843005.1 Pseudomonadota bacterium
TTATAACAGACTCTCCCGAGATTCCGGGGTTCTGTTCCTCATCGAGCGGCGCCGGCTTATGGGGCGAGGCATCGGCTATATCGACGCTCACCTGCTGGCGTCCGCCGCTCTTTCAAGCGCCGCTGAAATCTGCACCCGGAACAAGCGGTTGGCTGCGCTGGCGGCTGACCTGGATGTGGCGCATCGGCCGTGACGCCTGGCCCAGGCGAACCGCGCTGGCTGTTGATGAAGGCGCGGGGTGCCGCTGGAGAAGTTCCAGCGGAAACATTTTCACGTGGCGGCTCCACTGTCGTACCTCCGCCGCCCCGAGACTTGTGGATTCAGTCCAGCACGTGGGAGAGCAGCCCGTCCGCCAGCTTGGGTTCGAACCAGGTGGACTTGGGGGGCATCAACCGGTAGGCGTCGGCGACCGCCATGAGTTGTTCCATGCTGGTGGGAAAGAGAGAGAACGCGGCGGCGGCGCGGCCGTCCCGGACGCGGCGCTCAAGTTCCTGCGGCCCGCGAATGCCGCCGACGAAGTCCACGCGCGGGTCGGTACGCGGGTCGCCCACGTTCAGGAAGGGGCCGAGGATTCCATCGTGCAACAGGCTGACATCCAATGACGCCACCGGGTCTCCGTCGGGCAGTCTCGCCGCCGGCACGGCGAGTCGGTACCACTGGCCGTCCAGGAACAGGCCGAACGTCGCCGGCCGCTCGGGCGTGACAGCTGCGGGTGCGGGTTCCACCTCGAGGCTGTCCGCCAACCGGCTCAGGAGATCGGTTGCGCTCAGGCCGTTCAGGTCCGCGACCACGCGGTTGTAGCCCAGGATCCGCAACTCGTCGTGGGGGAAGGCGACAGTGAGAATATAGTCCGAACTCTTCGTGCCCGGGGCATCCGATCCGCGCAGTGCCTCGGTCACGCGGGCTCCCGCCGCGGAGCGGTGATGCCCGTCGGCGATGTAGAGGGCGTCCATGCCGTTGAACGCGGCCGTTACGGCGCCGACCTGTTCCGGCGCCGCGATACGCCACACGGCGTGCTTCACGTCGTGCTGGCCCGCGACTTCGAACAGGGCCGGCCGGGTCGTGACCTCCTCGATCAATGCACGCAGGTCGTCCCGTGCGCGATACGCGCTGAGCACCGGGCCGGTCTGAGCCTTCAGGGCCAGCATGTTACGCACTCGATCGGTTTCCTTGTCGGGCCGGGTCAACTCGTGCTTCCTGAACCGGGTCGCCTGGTAGGCGACGGCTGAAACGGTGGCCGCGATACCTGTCTGCCGATGTTCACCCATCTGCATCCGGTAGGCGTAGTAGCCGGGCGCATCGTCCCGGATGACCAGTCCAAGCGCCTTGAGCCGGTCGAGATTCTCTGCGGCCTTCGCATGGGCTGCGTCGCTGTAGGGGTCCGTGCCCCGAGGAAGTCCGATCTCCGGGCGGGAAACGTGCAGGAAACTGTTCGGCTGGCCGCTGACGAGCCGGCGCGCCTCTTCCGTGCTGACGACGTCATAGGGCGGCGCCACCACGGCCATGGCGTGTCCGGCTTCGGGCCGCAGCGCGGCGAACGGTTTGACGAAGTCTGGCATGCGCGAATGATACGGGAGCGAAGGATGAGGGTGAATGCCTGAACCGTGAAACGTGTACCGAAAACGGACTCTCGCATATACGCGCATGGTTCGCTATGCTCACGTGCCCGCGCAACCATGACGTGGTACGCGCAATGGCTGTCCGTCGCGCAGTGGAGATCGGAATGTCAGAAACGATGACGAGGGAACGGCTGTTCGAGTTGGTCGGGCAGGAACTCGGTACATCGGCATGGTTTGAAGTGGGGCAGGATCGCATCGACCAGTTCGCCGAGGTCACCGAAGATCGCCAGTTCATTCACGTTGATCCCGTGAGGGCAGCCGAGTCCCCTTTCGGTGGAACCATTGCCCACGGCATGCTGACCCTTTCGATGATCGTGTACCTGTGCTCCGAGTTTGTGCCCGCAGTAGAGGGCGTGCGCATGGTGGTCAACTACGGCTTTGACCGTGTCCGGTTTGCGGCCCCCGTAAGATCCGGCAGACGTATCCGTGCGGTTGTCAAACTGTTGGATGCCAAGGAACGGTCCGGCCAGATCCTCGTCAAGGTCAAGGTGACCATCAAGGTGGAGGACGAAACCAAGCCCGCCCTGGTGGCGGAGTGGCTGACGATGCACTTTTCCTGACGGGTCACGGCGCCGTCACTCGGGACCATAACTCTTCGCACAACCCTTCCACGTCTTGCCATCGGCCCTGGTGGATCCAGTCTGCCACGGCCGCCAGCACATCGGGGTAGTTGGCCGGCGGCGAATCGGGTTGTTCGGCCCATCTGGCGATGGCGTCCGCAGACAGTCGCCGAACCACCGTTGCCAGCCCCAGCCGTCTAAGCGCCAGCGCGTTGGACTCCTGTTCGGTTTGCTGGGTGAGCGGTTTGGTGAGGATTTTCCGTCCCAGGTGGAGAGCTTCGCTGATTAACGTGAAGCCGGTATTCGCAATAACCCCGCGGCAGCCGATCAGGTCCGTTACAAACGCCGGCCGGTTCAGCGGCCTGAGTTCCACGTTGCCTTCCTCTCGTGGTGCGTCGACCCGGCAGTAGAATCGAAATCGATGACCCTTGACCGCGTACAGGGTGCGCACTACCTCGGCGACGGACTCGAACGGCATGTAAACCAGGATGTGCTCACCATCGCTCGTGCGTTGGCTAAGCTCCTCCAGACTGACGGTGGGCGGCAGAATGGGCCGGTCGAAGTGGTGCCAGTGCAGGCCCAACGGGATCGAGGCGGGGGCAAAGCACTTCATCACCATGCGGTTGAAGAGATTCAGCCCCGCGACCGGCACGCCCCGGTGTGCGAACGCATAAAGATGGCCGATGCCTATGCACGGAATGTCCCGCAGCCAGCCGATCCGCGCCGTGACGGGCTCGTAGTCGGTGACGATCAGGTCCACTCCGGCGGTATCGAAAGCATAGATATCCCGCTCCATTTCGCCGAAGCGCAACTGAAGCATCGTCGCGAGATGGCTGATTCGGCCGCGTCGGGTGACGAAGGTCAGCCCGCGCCGGGTGGTATGGGGCGTGAACACCGGATCCAGCCATTCGGGATCCAGTGGCGGGCCGCTGAACAGGATGTGTACGTCATGCCCGCGCGCCTTGAGCGCGGCCACCATGGGCCTGGCCCTGGTGAGGTGTCCGCGGCCGGTGGTCTGGACGCCGTAGAGTATCCGCATCAGCCGCTGGCGGCCCGGCGATCCTCGCTGTGCTCCATGCCTTGCGGCGTCCTGCTGCCCTCGCGGTCCAGACGCTGCTCCGTCGTCCACCGCGAGGAGGCGTAAATCTTGCTTAGGTCGCAGCGGTCCTTGTGGCGCTCGGCGATCCCGACGATCTCCGCCATCAGGCCGTCGTCGAGGGTGGTGGGGTTCAATCCGAGTTCCAGGAACTTGCGGTTGCGAATTCTCAGGGTGTTCTCGGCCTGTTCCTTCCGCGGGTTGGCGTAGAAGCGGATGTCGGCGCCGGTCAGCCGCGACACCTTGTTGGCCAGTTCCAGCAGCGTGTGCGTCTCGGTGGCCTGATTGAATATCTCCACGCGCTCGCCGCCGGCCGGCGGATTTTCGACGGCCAACTGGATGCACCGGGCCGTGTCGCGAATGTGAATGAATGCGCGGGTCTGGCCGCCCGTGCCGTATATCGTGAGCGGATGCCCGATGGCGGCCTGCATCAGGAAGCGGTTGAGCACCGTGCCGTAGTCGCCGTCATAGTCGAAGCGGTTGACGAGGTCGTCGTCCAGTTCCGTCTCGGGCGTCTGTGTGCCCCAGACGATGCCTTGGTGCAGGTCGGTGATGCGCACCGCGTCGTTTCGGTTGTAGAAATAGAACAGCAGCGCATCGAGGGTCTTGGTGGTGTGATAGACGCTGCCCGGATGTGCCGGGTAGAGGATTTCGATCTCTTTCTGCCGGTCCGGCCCGACATCCACCTTGACGTTCAGGTAGCCCTCGGGCACGGCGATGCCCGCCGTGCCGTAGCCGTACACGCCCATGGTGCCCAGGTGCACCAGGTGCACGTCCAGCCCCGATTCGACGATGGCGCACAGTACGTTGTGCGTGCCCGGCACGTTGTTCTCCACGGTATAGCGCTTCTTTTCGGCCGATTTCATGGAATAGGGCGCGGCCCGCTGTTCCGCGAAGTGCACGATCGCGCGCGGCCGCTTCTCTTCGATCAGGTCGAGCAGGGCCTCGAACTCCGTGGCGATATTGATGGCGTGGAAGTCAATTTGCCGGCCCGTGACCCGTTCCCAGGCGGCAACCCGATCTTCAATGGAACGGATGGGCGTCAGCGATTCGCACCCCAGTTCTTTGTCGATCCGCCGCCGGGAGAGGTTGTCGACAATGCTCACCCGGTAGCCTGCCGCGGACAATCGCAACGCGGTCGGCCAACCGCAGAACCCATCCCCTCCCAGAACCAGGACGTTGTCAGACACTGAATTGCACCCCTTTCTTGCGCGTGGGTTGCAAGGATAACCGTTTTGGCTGTTATTGACCCGCCTGACCGGCGCTTGATCGAAGCCCGGCAGACCTGCGGCCGCTGCTTTGCCGGCGATTTCGCCTCCGGGCGCTGGTGACGCGAATTTCGCGGCGACATGCAGGCTAAAATACTGTCGGCGCAGCGCTGAGTCTGGTATTGGATGGGCTTGATTCTCGATTTCGGCTATCTGCTCGGCGTTCTCGCCGCGATGCCCTGGTTCCTATACCGCATCACTGTCAGGGGAGACTGGCGCAGCATTCCGCGAAGGCTGGGATTCGGCCAGCCGCCTCCGGCTCGGGGAAGCATCTGGCTGCATGGCTCATCGGCGGGGGAAATCTCGCTCCTGCGGCCCCTGATCCGGCGGCTGTCGGCGGAGTACCCGGCCGCGCCCATCGTGATTTCAGCCTATTATTCCACCGGTTTCGCGGCTGCAAAGAGGTACTATCCGGGTGCGCGGAGCATCGTTTTCCCGTTGGTGCTGCGATTCTTGGTGCGCGGATTTCGTCGACGGAACGCCCCGAGGGTGTTGGTCATCGTGGAATCGGATTTCTGGCCGAATTTCCTGCGGGCAGCCCATGAACGGGCGGTTCCCGTGACAGTGATCAATGGCAAGATTTCCGACAGGTCCTTCCGCATCCACGCCCGAACGCGGCTGGTTCCGAGGCTGCTGAGGAGGGTGCCGCTGATTGCCGTACAGAGTGACGCCCACGCCTCGCGGTTTCTTCGACTGGGTGTTCCGGAGGAGCGCGTTGCGGTGACCGGAAACATGAAGTACGACCTGACCGTCTCCCACGGGTCATCATCAGCCGATTTGCGCCAAGCCTTGAATTACACGCCGCAGGATGTGGTCATCATCGGCGGAAGCCTGCGCGACGGCGAGAACCGCGTCATGGCCGAGTGCTACCGGTTGCTGGTTCAAGGGCATCCGCGGCTTGGCCTCATACTTGTGCCGCGTTATCCCACCGAAGTCCCTCGCATCCAGTCCGATCTGGAGGCGAAAGCCATGAGAGTCGTACGCAAGTCCGAGGTCGATGCCGGCCGCGCGGATGCGCCCGGGTGCGGCGGTGTGCTGCTGGAGGATACGGTGGGTGACCTGCGTGCCCTGTACGGTGT
>VYEH01000397.1 GCA_009843005.1 Pseudomonadota bacterium
CCGAGCCGATGACGAGATCGGCGGGGCGCCCCTCACGGGCGATGACTTCGGGCGTGGAGTAAAGCGTGCGGATGCGGTTCCCGAATCGGGTTGCCAGTTCCTCAAGCCGGACGAGGTCGATATCGAGCACGGTGACGTCGGCTTGCAGGCCCACGGCCATTTCCAGGGCGTTCGTGCCGGCCACGCCGGCGCCGACCACCACCACTCGCGCCGGCGCCACGCCGGGCACGCCGCCGAGCAACATGCCCCGGCCGGCCGGCATCTCCAGGTAGTGAGCGCCCACCTGGGTCGCCATGCGGCCGGCGATGCAGCTCATGGGCTTCAACAACGGCAGCGTCCCCTGCGTATCGGTGACGGTCTCGTAGGCGATGGCGGTAGCGCCGGACCGCATCAGCGCGCGGGCCTGTTCGGGATCGGCCGCCAGGTGCAGGTAGGTGAAGAGAATCTGTCCGGACGAGAGTCTGGCGCATTCTTCCAGTTGCGGTTCCTTGACCTTGACGATCATCTCCGCAGTGCCGAACACCGAGTCGGCGTCCGCGACGATCTCGGCGCCGGCGGCGGTGTACTCCGCGTCGTCAAAACCGGCGCCCACGCCGGCGCCGGTCTCGACCAGCAAGTCGTGTCCTTCCCGGGTGAGTCGGGCCGCGGCGTCCGGTGTCAGTCCGACCCGGTACTCGTGAATCTTGATTTCCTTCGGAACGCCGACCCGCATTTCTTTTCTCCCCGGCAGGTTGTAGAAAAAGCTTATCCGAATGGGAGATCAAGCCGCTTGCAAATTCAGCGTATTTTGGCTCACAATTTGCAATATTAGTTCATAACATTTCGATAAATAGAAAGAACATTTTGAATATTGACCGTAAAGACACAATTATCCTCAACCTGCTTCAGAAGGACGGGCGCGTCAGCAACGTAAGGCTGGCCGAGACCGTAGGACTATCCGAAGCGGCTTGTCTGCGTCGAGTCCGCGCGTTGGAGAAAGGCGGTTACATCACCGGCTATGCAGCTCGGGTGAATGCATCGAAACTGGGATTGGGGAGCAATGTCTTCGTGGAAATCACGCTGCACCAGGAGCAGCAGCGAGACTTGCAGGCCTTCGAAGCCGCCGTGGCACGGGTGCCCGAGGTCATGGAGTGTTATCTGGTGACCGGGCAGTACGACTACCTGCTGCGAGTCGTGGTAAAGAACCTCGAGGATTTCGAGCGCATACACCGGGAGGCCATCACGAGCCTTCCCGGTGTGTCGCGCGTGCAGACAAGCTTCGCCCTGCGGGCGGTCAAGAAGGAGTCAAGCCTGCCGATTGGGTAAGACAGACTGGGCGGACCCCCCAGTCACGGGAGTCCGCGAGTGTGTTGGGCAGGCGCCTCTACAACCGGTTGGGGTACAGGTCGTAGTTGCTGTCCTGGACAGTGATCCGCCGGGTCTTCATCTCCAGCGTGCCGGAATTGGCGTGACGGTTGCCGAGCATGGTGACCGTATCGCCAACATTGACGATGCCGTCGGCGAAGCCCGCTCTACGGCTGCGATCCGGCGGGCTCAGGACCACGTTCCACATCTCGCCATCCACTTCAACGGTCAGTCGATCGTGCGGATTGCCGAGGTGCATGTCGACGACGGTTCCGGTGAGCGTGAAATCCGCCGACGTGTAGCCGCCCCAGCCGTGGTGCGCGAGCGCGCTGCCGGTCAACAGGCCGAATAGAATCGCTGCTGCTGCAAGGTATCTGGACATCTGTGCTTCCTCCCCCAATGGGTGTGCGACGCGTTCCAACTATATTTATGGACTAAAAATCCGCGCGGCGCAACTTTGGCGGGGATCGGTTTGGTCGGAGCCGGCAGCAAGCCTACTTGAGTTCCAGCAGCAGGTCCTGCGTTTCTATCTGCATGCCGACGGTTGCAGGGATCGATGCCACCGTGCCGGGACCTTCGGCGCGCAGCAACATCTGCATCTTCATCGCTTCGATGGTAAGCAACGCGGTCCCCTTTTCGACACTCTGGCCGGGCTTGACGCTGATTTCCACCACCTTGCCGGGCATGGGCGCGGCAACGTGGTTGGGATTGGACGGGTCGGCCTTGGGGTGCGCCGTGACGCTGGCCGCGGCCAGTCGATTCACGAGTTCGGCCGTGCGCGGCTGGCCGTTCAGCTCGAAGAACACGCGTTGTTCGCCGCGCTGGTCGACGTCGCTTACGGCCAGCAGCCGAATCACCAGAGTCTTGCCACGCTCGATTTCCACGGCGATCTCTTCCTGGTTCGTGAGGCCGTGGAAAAACACCGGCGTCGGCAGGGTACTGACGTCGGAATACGTCCTTAAATGTTCCGCATACTCCTCGAAGACTCGCGGATAGAGCAGCCAGGACGAGAATTCCCGCTCGCTGATGCGACGGCGGACACGTTTTTCCGCCCGTTTCCGCTCGGCGTCGAGATCGACAGGCGGTAGCGTCGCTCCCGGCCGTTCGGTCAGCGGTTCGCGTCTCTGGAGTATCTTGCGCTGCAGCGCCTCGGGAAATCCGCCCAAGGGCTGACCCACATCGCCCCGGAAGAACGACACAACCGACTCGGGAAAGGCGACTTCCTTGTCCGGATCGAGCACGTCTTTCGCGCTCAACCCGCCCGAGACCATGGCCAGGGCCATGTCGCCGACGACCTTGGAAGTCGGCGTCACCTTGATCACGTCGCCGAACATCTCGTTGACTTCCGCGTACCGGTCAGCCACCTCGGGCCAGCGATGGGCGATGCCCAGGGAGCGCGCCTGCTCGCGCAGGTTCGTGTACTGCCCGCCGGGCATGGCGTGGCGGTACACGTCCGCCGTTCCGGAACGAATCTCGCTCTCGAAACCCGCGTAGTGCTCCCGAACCAACTCCCAATAACGCGAGATACTGCGCATCGCCGCCCGGTCAAGACCGGGATCGCGTTCCTGGCCGTGCAGCGCATCGACGATGGAGCCGAGGTTGGGTTGCGAGGTGAGGCCGCTCATGGCGTCCATGGCGCCGTCGACCGCGTCCACGCCGGCGTCAATGGCCGCCAGCACCGCAGCCGCCCCGATGCCGCTGGTGTCGTGGGTGTGGAAGTGGATCGGGATGCCGACTTCCTGCTTGAGCGTGCTGACCAGGCGGTGGGCGGCCGCCGGCTTGCAGACGCCCGCCATGTCCTTGATACCCAGGATGTGGGCGCCCGCCTTCTCCAGGGCCCGCGCCATCTCCACGTAGTAGGCCAGGTTGTACTTGTTCGGTTCCGGCCCGAGCATGTCGCCAGAGTAGCAGATGGCGGCCTCGCAGAGCTTGCCGGATTCGAGCACCGCGTCCATTGAGACCCGCATGTTCTCGACCCAGTTCAGGGAATCGAATACCCGGAACAGGTCCACGCCGCCTTCCGCGGCCTGCTGAACGAAGTGCCGGACCACGTTGTCGGGGTAGTTCCTGTAGCCGACGGCATTTGCCGAGCGCAGCAGCATCTGCAGGAGAATGTTGGGCGTACGCTCGTTCAGCGCCGCGAGCCGTTCCCACGGATCTTCCTTGAGAAATCGCATGGCGACGTCGAACGTGGCGCCGCCCCAGCACTCGAGCGAGAGCAGTTGCGGCAGACGCTCGGCGTAGGCCGGCGCAATCCGCAGCAGGTCGTAGCTGCGCATGCGGGTCGCCAGCAGCGACTGATGGGCGTCGCGCATGGTGGTGTCGGTCAGCAGTACGGCCTGCTGCTCGAGCATCCAGCGCGCGAATCCCTCCGGCCCCAGCCTCTCCAGACGTTGCACGCTGCCGTCCGGACAGGCGCCGGTGTATTCGGGAACCGGGGCGGGCGTTCGCGTGCCGGCCTCGACGCGGCTCGCGGCCTGCGGATTGCCGTTGACGATGATCTCGGCGAGGAAGTTGAGCAGGCGGCTGGCGCGATCCCGCGGCTTGCGGAAGTCGAACAGTTCCGGTGTCCGGTCGATGAATCGCGTAGTGTAGTCGGCATTGAGGAACTGCGGATGGCGAATCACCTGTTCGAGAAAAGCCAGATTGCTGGCCACGCCCCTTATGCGGAACTCTCGCAGCGCCCGGACCATCCGGCTCACGGCTTCCCCGGGCCTTGGCGCCCATGCGGTGACCTTGACCAACAGCGAATCGTAGTAGGGCGTGATCAGTGCGCCGGGGTAGGCGGTTCCCCCATCCAGCCGTATGCCGAATCCAGACGCGCTGCGATAGGTGCGGATGCGTCCGTAGTCCGGAATGAACTGGTTCTCCGGATCCTCGGTGGTCACCCTGCACTGCAGCGCGTGGCCGTTCAGGCGGATGTTCTTCTGGGTCAGCACGCCGCTGTCCGCATCGCCGATGCGCGCGCCCTGGGCCAGGCAGATCTGCGCCTTGACGATGTCGATCCCTGTCACTTCCTCGGTGACGGTGTGTTCCACCTGCACGCGGGGGTTGACCTCGATGAAATAGAACGCCTCGGTGTCTGCGTCCATGAGAAATTCCACCGTGCCGGCGTTGCGGTAGCCGGCAGCGGCCGCCAGCCTGAGAGCGTGGCCGCAGAGCGTGTCGCGCTGCTCGTCGTCCAGGTAGGGCGCCGGAGCGCGCTCCACGACCTTCTGGTTGCGCCGTTGCACGGTGCAGTCACGTTCGAAGAGGTGTACCAGGTTGCCATGGGCATCGCCGAGGACTTGCACTTCGACGTGGCGTGCATGTTCCACCAGCTTCTCAAGGTACACTTCGTCATTGCCGAAAGCGGCCAGGGCTTCCCGCCGCGCCACGGCGATTTCCTCATTCAGGGTGGAAGGATCGCGAATCACACGCATTCCCCGGCCACCGCCACCCCAACTGGCCTTGAGCATCAGCGGATAGCCCACGGCTGCGGCCATTTCGCGCGCAGCGTCCGCATCGTCTGGCAGCGGGGCCGTTGCCGGCATTACCGGCACGCCGGCAGACTTCGCCAGCTCCCTGGCACTCACCTTGTTTCCGACCTTGCGCATCACATCGGCCGGAGGGCCGATGAAAATCAGCCCTGCCTCGCTGCAGGCGTCAGCGAATTCGGGGTTCTCGGAAAGAAAGCCGTAGCCCGGATGCACGGCGTCGACCCGGGCCTCCCGGGCGATACGCAGGATGGACTGGATATCCAGGTAGGCGCCCAGCGCCTGGCCGGATTCGCCCACCGGATAGCTCTCGTCGGCCTTGAACCGGTGTAGCGCGAAACGGTCCTCATCTGCGTAAATTGCGACCGTACCCATGCCGAGTTCGTTGGCTGCGCGCATCACGCGAATGGCGATCTCGCTGCGGTTGGCAACGAGCAGTTTCGAGATTTTCCGGGACATTGACTTCAGCCGTGCGTGGGCCGTGGCGCAGTATAGTGCATTGGCCGGTGAATCCGATGTGGCAGGTCCCCTGTTTGGCGATATAGTCGACTGATGAGATTTCGGGCCTTTGCGAGCTAACTGTTGCGCGGTACCGAGTGACACCGTCAGAATTCGCGGCTTGGGAGGCGGTCTGGACGGAAACTGCCTGGCCATACGGTTCAGCTAGTCGGCGCACAATCTATGCCAGCGAACGAAAAACGAAACCTTGCGATTCTCTTTTTTTCGCAGGGCGTACTCGGAGCGCAAATACCCGTCAATTTCATTCTTGGCGGACTGGCGGGTGCCCTGCTGGCAGAGAAC
>VYEH01000436.1:0-1415 GCA_009843005.1 Pseudomonadota bacterium
ACTGATCGGTGGTCTGCTGATCATGATCGGTCTGTTCACGTCGCCGGCTGCCTTCATCGCCAGTGGCCACATGGCGGCGGCCTACTGGATCTCGCATGGCACCAATCACTTCTTCCCGATTCTGAATGAGGGAGAACTCGCCGCACTGTACTGCTTCGTCTTTCTGTATATCTCTTCAAAGGGCGATGGGATCTGGAGTCTCGCAGACCGACTTGGAGGACAGCGAGGAAACTGACACCACTACTGAACGTTGACGAGTGTCCGATGTTCGCCGTTAGCTGGCATTCGATCTGCTCCGACGGGCGCGCCTCGACGTTTCGTTGACTCAGTCGCCTTGGTCAGGATCCGGCACCGACGGAACCGCCTCGATGGCATCGACGTATACCTTCGGTAATCCGAGTTCACGAGCGCCGGCGAGCACGCATGCCTTGTAGCTGTCAAAGGGCGGGAGATCGGGCTTTACGTACTCCGGCTCCGCGAGGTAGAGATCGGCCTCGACGACCCGCCCGCCGAGCATCGTCCGGACCGCCGCGCGCCGGTAGCCGGGACCTTCAAGCGTATCCATCCTGACGATCTGATCCCCGGTCAACCGGTAGACTGCCCCCCACACCCTATCGTTCGGATCGCCCGTGCGATACGCATCGCACTTTCCCGAATGGTCAATAACGCTTTTCTTGTGAAATCGGAGCGCGTACCTGTCGATATACGCAACTCCGACCCGCTCGCACGGGCCGACACGCCGCTCGATCATGGCTCTGGGCATGTTGGATCCGTAGGCGAAATAGAGCATCTTGAACGGCCTTCAATCGCGCGTTGATCCAGATGCGGTACGCAGTCTTGGGTCAATCAGAACCGGTAACGTGTCGCGAACAATAATGTGATCGAAGTCCTCGTGTTCCTGGTTCAACAATAGATTGAACTCGACCGGAGACACCAATGACGGGACCCATAGAATCGCGGATCCACCTCGGTCGTACCACTCATCTCCGATCTCCCGAAAAGGTGCGTAGTCCCTGGTGTCGGCCGCCGGCAGTTCAGTGCGCACGAGCTTTTCCTGCATGATCGAGTCGGGGACATCCACTGGCACGCACACGAGAGTTGGCGGCAAGCGGCTCCTCTGCCAGTGCACGAGATTCTCCAGCACCGCGAGCGACCAGGATTCGGCCGCGTGTACGACATACCGTCCGGGGCTGATCCAGCGGCTGCCCCAACGGAACGTTCCGGAGCCGCTGATCGGTGGGTACTTCGAACTGACGATACGATAGGTGCGCTTGTAATTCTCAGGCGGGGAGACCATGAAGGCCTCGCTCGATCACCTCTTCGACTTCTCGGCCGCCAATCTCCGTCAACGCAACTTCAAACGGAGCACGATCCCCGAGTTCCGGGTGGGCGCCCGCCAGAAAGTGTAATGCCTG
>VYEH01000436.1:1425-5612 GCA_009843005.1 Pseudomonadota bacterium
GTATTGCCGCCGCCGGCTCCTCGAATACGGCCAGCGTCATCGCATACAGCCTGGCCATGCGCTCGGTTGTTTCACTGACCTGGAGGTTGAACCGGTCAACGCGCTTGTAGGTCGTGCGCGGGACGATCCGATTGCGCAGCCGAATGGCAAAGTCGTCATCCTGTCCGGTGCGAAGGGCCTCGATGAACGCGTCCAGCGCCGACTTCGGCATCCCGGCGCGCACGACTTCATCGAGCTCGCGCATGCTGGTGACTCGTCGGCCAAGGATCGGCGGACCTCCGAGGACATTTGCAATTTGTTCGGCTGGAATGACCATATGGCCCGATCATATGGTTCATATGGTTAGCGGTCAACAAGCGAATCAGGCCGATTCGTACAGAAATTAACCTCGTCGTTCGAATACAGCGCGCATTCTTTACTTCTTGAATTCCAAATCAATGTTCAATGCCGATTGACAGTAACTCAATTGGGCGGCACGCTTTGGCTAAGCTCGTTTGATCGGCCATCGATGAAAAACGAATCAGGCTTGTTGAGGATGCGATCACGTACGCTTTCGGCGGTAGTGGTGTTCGCGGCTTGCTCCAGCGGACTCTTGCAGGCTGAAACCATCGAGTTGGGCGATCAGGACTGTTATCGTGAGCTCGCCTCGATCGATTTCGGGCATTCGAGCGAATCGCTGCAGAACAACCGTTTTCGCTACGTCTTCCAGCACGTTGACGAGTACCCCTACTACAGGGTCGTGGAAGCCGTATTTATCGGCATCCAGACGCCGAGAACCGAGCTCGGCGCCCTGGTTCCGAACCGTAATTACTGGAGCTTCGTGCCTGGGCGCGAGGGCGTCGGTGCTGAAGACAACATCTCCCTGTTCCACGACATTCGGGGCATGGCCGATGTAGATGGCGTTCCCGTGGAGATCGATGTCGGCGGCGACTTCGCCTTTTTCATGTACCCCAGATCGTCCACCGATGACACGGCCTACCATTCAAACGCCGCTCTGGGGGGTAGTTTCAGCGTACTGGCGACCACGGACAACGGCGCGGAGTTCATTGGCACACGCAGATCCGGGCAATGGCGCCTCGGGGAACACACCGTACTGCGGCTCTACAGTTCGCGCTTCAGCCAGTGCGACGTCTGGTGCGACGGCGAATACAACGGCAAGTACCTGAGAACGGTGTTCATGCTCGAACACACCGTCACCGTGGGTGGCGGGACGCATCGAAGGGACAAGATCTGCAGATTACCTTACTACCCCCTGGTCGTGACCAACTCTACGGAACTGCTCGACGCGGTACACGAGGAGCTCGCCGTGCGGGCTGACCGAATACACGCGGCCAGGATCGTGAACGGGCTTGTGCCGGCTTCTTCGGAGGAGTGGTCGGTGGCTTTCGAGCAGGTTGACCCGGAAGTGCCGGTTACGATCGCAGCGATACCCAGGGGCCACCGCGGCGACTTCTCTATGGACACGCGCTTCGGAACGGTCGCGATCCGGTTCACGCGCGATCTGAGCGAGGACAACGACGACCTCAGAAGCGGGGCGTTTTATCGTGGGAATTACAGGTATTGGACCCACTCCATCGTTGGTCGGCTGCTGGTCGACGACCGGGACCTGGGACCGGTCACCGTCGTTAATCTCGGAGAGATCAACCAGGGCAGTGCGCTCAGGGCGATAGTGCTGGATCAGAAATTCCGCACCATCGGCTCCACCTACTACAATGACAACGGCGAGCTACAGTGCGGGGAAAGTTCCTGTGACATCGTCGTGCCCAGGAAACTGCTGAATACGCACTGACGTACTTCCCGGGTGTTCCGCCAGGTCAGTCAATGCGGATTGCGTCGATCCCTCCCGGCCGCCATTCGCTGACGATATTGTCGAACTCCGGCCGCGGCCTCTCATTCGGCGGCGTCTCCACGCTGCCAATATGAATGAACGCCACAATCTGGATCCCCTCGCCATGCCCCAGGTATTCGATCACCTCCGGATGGTATGCCGGCCAGTCCGTCAGCCATTGCCCCCGGTAGCCCATCGCCGCGGTCGCCACGAGGATGTTCTGGCAAAGGGCGGCGCACGACAGTAGTTGTTCCACCTCCGGGATTTTCGCCAGCTTCTGCTCGTTGACGTGGAACGTCACCACGAGAAGCGTCGGCGATCGCTGCGGTCGCTGCCGTTCGAGCTCGACCAGGACTTCATTGGCCTCGGGGTGTTCCCGCTGAAACAACTCGGCGCAGTAGTCACCCAGCGCCTGCTGGGCCGGCTTGTCCAGAATCTGGACTCGCCAGGGCTCTGCCCGGCTGTGGTCGGGCACGCGCAGGCCGCAGCGCAGGATGGTCTGAAGTTCCTCGTCGGACGGGCCGGGCGGAATCATGTCCTTGGCCAGTACGGAACGGAGGGTCAGCAGCAGGTCGACGGTCGACTGATTTGTGTGTCTGGGCTCGTTCATGGCGCGCGACTTTAGCAGGTTCATCCTGTTGAAGCATCGAACGCGGCAAAGGCGCGCTTTCGCTCGGTGGGCGGTCTTCGGTGGGTGGTCTTCGCTGACCCCTTTCCGCGTCAGTCCCCCAGCATGATGTCCGTGATCGTCCCCATCGGCGTCAGTTCCCTGCCCACGAGTCCCGGGTGATCAGGCGCGATCCAGTGCGCCGTGAAAATGCGATTGTCGTCCTTGTCGGTCATGACTTTCATGTAGACATCGCTCGGCACGGCTCCATCGGGCACGCTGGACATGACGGGGTTGATGTATTCCCACACCACTTCACCTTCCGGTGTCACCTGAAACACGTGTCCCTGCCGCCCGGCGATACCGAGCGTATTGCCATTGGCCAGGCGCTGGACGCCGGAAATGTTCTCGCTGTAGAAGCTGTTGGCGTGTACTGCCCTGAAGCTCCACACGATCTGGTTCGCAGGTCCCCCCGCGTCGACCTCCGACAGGTACGGCGCATCGGGGTACGCCCCGTCATAGGGATTGACCTCGAGCAGCACCGAGTAGTAGGCGCCCGCGCGCCGCGAACCGTTGTCGAAGATCAGGAAATTGCCCGCGCCCGGCAACCCGTCCTTGATCCACTGTATGTCGTGGTGGTGGAAGAGCAACCGGTCGCCCTCCGATGTCGCATCGCCGTCGGGGTTGTAGCTGGGCGCTTCGCCCGAATCGTAGAGCGCCGGATTGCCCCACCGGTAGATGATGTCGCCCGCGGGACCGGCCGCGAGCGCCTTGCTGGCTTCGAAGTCCCCGGCCACAAAGGTGCCGCCGTGATCGATCACGTAGAACTCGCCCATCCGGTCGTTGTTGATCACGATCTGGTCCTTGTCCCGGTGGTAGTCGAGCGCGTTCTGGTGCGTGAAGTCGCCACTCAGCCCCGGGCCCCAGTTGAGGTCGAAACGCCCCGGGTTCTCGGCCAGCACGCCGTAGTTGGGCCAGTCGGGATTCACGTCCTGGATCACGTGGTCCAGCGACCACCACTCCCAGACGATGTTGCCGTCCATGTCCACCTCGACGACCCCGTCGGGGGAAGCTTCCCACTGCACGGACGGATCGGCGCCCGCCGCCACGGCCTGCTCCTGGGTCATCGGAAACATCGACGTGAAGATGATGGTCCAGTCGTCGAGGTGGTTGTTCCAGATCCGCTTGAAGTTGTGATGGTAGAGGTAGCCCTCCCGTGGATCGCTGAATGCCCAGACGACGTTGCCGTCCCAGTCCAGTTCCAGCAGCAACCTCTCGCCTTCTGTGGTGTGTCCGGCCGTGCTGAGGCCCTGGACGATGGTGCCCTTCTCGGTCAGGCGGGCGGTTTTCTCAAGGACAAATCCGCGCCCCTCGTACTCGGGCGGAACGGTCTTCCACATGTGGACCACTTCGCCGTCGAAGTTGAGGAGATCGGTGTATTCGTAATCCTCGTGCCGCGGCCACGACGGCAGCAGGAGATACCCGGGCGCGGCCTGTTCGGGATCGGAGTAGATCAGTTCCGTGGGCCCGTGGAAGGTTTCGTAGGCGCTCGCCGGCCCTGACAACGTCAGGACACATGCAGATACTAGTAATACCGGGGCCAGGTCATGGTTTCTCTTGTTGTTTTGCATGAATTCCTCCCCTTTTCAATTTTCGTATTGTAGTTTGAACAATGCGCCCGGCCACCCGCTCCTCAACACCGCGCCGCCGAAAACGCCTCCAGTTCCACCCCCGCCTCGCCTTCCAGTATTA
>VYEH01000401.1:0-349 GCA_009843005.1 Pseudomonadota bacterium
GGCAAGAGCCCGGTCATTGGCGCCCGATAATTCGAACGAGTACTGATCGATTTCGTAATCCCCCGGGGGAATGATCACGTCGTCGAATATGTCGAACTCCTCCAGCAGCACCTCGCGCTCCCGCTCAATGGCGATACTGCCCTGATCGCCGGAGTTGGTCTCCAGTTCCACCAGTTCCAGGAACCAGCTCTCGCTCTCGACGCCTCCGGCGATCAGGTCGAAGCGTTCGTAATTCACGCCGTGGCCGAGTTCGCGGATCCACCGGTGCGGCGGCCTGGACGTGTATCCGACGCTCACCTCGGAGCGTTCGATTCCCCGGCGATTCACGAATCCCAGCGCGGGATTGAAG
>VYEH01000401.1:359-5585 GCA_009843005.1 Pseudomonadota bacterium
ACGGGTATTGCGAAACCGAAAGTCGGCGCCCATCAGCTAGTTGTCGAGATTGGAACGCGGGGCGCCGCCGTTGACGATCAGGCCGACGCTGGACTCTTCCAGAACGTTGGCCGCGACTCGCCCGACGAAGACATTGGAGCTGTGAACGTCTTGAAATTCGTCCAGGGCGACACCCAGCAGGCCGACATTCCAGCGGCCGGCGCGGCCGGTCACCTTTGCGCCCACATCCAGGTCCACGGGCTGGCCGCGGCGACTCAGGCCGATTCGGCGGGAAAAGAATGGGATGCCGTTCCTGCGCAGGCCGCCGAAGGAGAATATATCCACGTCCTGCAGGAAGAAGTCCCGTTTCTCGGGAAAGAACAGGTTGAATCGGGTGAGATTGATTTGGCGGTCGTCCACCTCGGTGGCCGAAAAGTCCGTATTCAGCGTGAGTACGCCGGTGAGCGACGGCGTGAAGTTGTAGAAGATATCGACGGACGGCTCCATGCTGGTATCGGCAACCTCGGTCTCGAAGTCCCTGGACCCCGACGCCACGACCGTCGGGACGATGTCCAGTCCCCGGCCCTGCTGCAGGCCCGTGAACCCGGAGATGGTTCCGGTGGCGCCGGGGTTGACCTGCCGGTTGAAGGATACCCAGGCGATCTCCTCTTGGTTGCGCTGGATGCTTCGCTCTATGGTGAAGCCCCAGTCCGGATTGTTCGGATCGAAGTTCAGCGTCTTGAAGGGAATCGCCATTTCCGTCGCCCAGCCCTCCGAATCGATGCTGGACGCCGCGTGCCAGATGCCTTCCCAGTCCCGGTTGATCCGCGTGGCCGTTTCGAACACTGCGTCCGTGCGAACGCCGTTGGCGTTGACCTGGAACTGGTATCCGGTTCGGTTGTTGTTGAAAGGGTCGATAATGATGTTGAACGCGTCATCCCAACGCATGTCCTGTCCCTGCGCAAGACTGCGGGCCAGGATCTCATCCGGTTCGGTGTCCCACATCCGGCCCGCCACGTAGAAATTGTCGTCGTCGTAGAGCAGGTACACCGTCGTCTTCTGGGTCGGCTCGACATGATCCGCGGGCCGGAACTGGTGCATGTCGTCGATGTACGGGGCGTCCTGCCAGACGGGATCGTTCAGTGTGCCGTCGATGGTGGGCGGGGTGGCCGTGCGCACGATGCGCACGACTTTGTCCGCGCTCGACGGCACAATCTCCAGCGGGCTCTCCTGCGTCGTGGCGGGTCCGGACGACAGCAGTAGGGCGGCGCAGAGCACTATCCGAATCGAATCGCGAAAACTTGAAATTTGGGGCCTTCCTTCTGAGCAGCGGTCGTTCCGATAGGGTGAAGATGCCATAATTTGCAGTCCAGTGTCGGCGTTGCCGGTGTTTCCGACGCGAACGTTCCGGCTGCATCGTGGAGGTTGCCATGAGGTTGTTGAAGTTCATTCCGATTCTGTTGCCTGCGGCTTTTGCCCACGCAATCCATGCCCACCACGGAACCGTGACCAATCCGCTCCTGTATCAGACGGAGTTGCTCGAACTGGAGGGCGAGATCGTCGAAGTCTTCTGGCGCAACCCGCATGCCCGGGCAAAACTCAGGGTGGTCGATGAATCCGGCGCCGAGGCCTTGTGGGAACTGGAGTTCGGGCCCAATCCCCGCCGGCTGGAAAACATGGGCCTCTCCGAACGCCACCTCTTCGGAACCGTTCGCGTGGCGGGGTTCGTGTCCAGGATCAACCCGCAGTCGCTGGGCCTGCTGCACATCCTGATGCCCGACGGCAGGGAATACGTTCAGGGCGCCGGCCGGGAGATGTTGTGGTCGAACGATCGCCTGGTCGAGCAGCCCGAAAGGATCGACCCGGCCAGGGCGCTGGTGGAAGCACGCGAAGCCGAGGGCATATTCCGTAGCTGGGATAACCATGCCGGTCCCTGGTTCGCGGGCGCGTTGCAGGAGGTCGAATACACGGAACGCGGTGCCGAACTCAACGCCGCATACGAACCGCTGACGGACAATCGCCAACTGCATTGCGAGCACGGCATGCCGGATGCCATGTTCGATCCGAGGCCGATGGGCATCTTCCGGGAAGGGGAAGATATCCGCATACAACTCGTTCAGTACGACATTCAGCGGCTCATCCACATGGGCGAGCCGGACCCGAATCCCGAGCCGTCCAACGTGGGCTACTCGGTGGGGAGCTGGGACGGCGATACGCTGTTGGTCACCACGACGCATGTCGACTGGCCCTATTACTCGGACCACGGCACACCACAGTCGGATCAGGCTCGCTACGACGAAACTTTCCGGGTGGTTGGGGAGGGCGGCGAGCCAGTGTTGCACTACGCGATTACGATCTCCGATCCTGTCGTCTTTCCGGAGCCGTTGCATTTCGAGTACACGCGAACTCCGTTGCCCGGATACGAATTCAGGCCTTACGGCTGTACGGCGGAGTGGGAGGACTTTGCTGGATAATGTTTGGGGGATTTGACGGCAGGTTGGCCGTCATGCTGCAACCGAGGTGAGAAACATGACAAGACGAAGGGTGAGCGGTATGGCGAGAAATCTTGTGTTCTGCAAACTGGCAGGACTGGCTTGTATAGGAATCGCGCTTGCCCAGTCCGATGCGCCGGAGGACGAGTCCGAAATACGTGCCGCCGTGGCCGCGATGGCGGACGATTTTCTGAACAACAGAACGGTCCAGCCCTTTGCGCCCCAATTGACATTGGAAGAGGCGTATCGCTGGCAGGACGAAATGGTGGAGATACTGGGCCCGACCCTGGGCGACGTGGTGGGCTACAAGACCGGCGGCCACAGTCCCGGACCGGCCAATCCCAACTTCCCCGCCGGCGGAATCAGAGCGCAATTGCTGTCCGGCATGTTCCTGGAGGATGGCGCCGCTGTCCGGCTCGAAGACATGGGGGCGGACAGCTTTCTGGAGGCCGACTTCGCGTTTCGCGTGGGCAGCGCCGACATCAATGACGCGGAGACGGAACTGGAAATCCTTGCCGGTCTCGATGCCGTCGTGCCGTTCGCCGAGATTCCGGATCCGACATCCGAACCGGACGGCAATGGCATGATCCGGGGGGTGGTAGGAAACATGTCGACCCGCATCGCGCTCGCGGGCGAACCCGTTCCCATCGAAGCGACGCAGGAGTGGCTGGACCGCCTGAACACCATGGAGTACGCGGTGCTCGATGAGAACGGTACCGTGATCCAGCGAGCGACCATGGCGGATTGGTACCGGCCCATCGACGCGGTTAGATGGCTCAGGGACCACTTGCAGTCCTACGGCAAGAACCTGATGCCCGGGCAGCTGCTCTCTCTAGGCAACCTCGGTATAAATCGTCCGTTTTTCGACGGGACCGCGCGGGGCGACGTCTACACCGGCAATCGTTACCACGTTGAGTACTATGGCCTGAAAGACAGCGGGGAGCCGGCCACGGTCACCATCAACGTCATCCGAAGTGAAGATCAATAGGCGGCCTCGATGAGACTCTCGCCTGCAATGGTACTGGTAACAACCGCCGGCCTGTACAGTAGCGATCGAGAGATCAGGTGAGCGCTGCGTCCCTGCCAGCTACGGGTTCGCGGAAAGCGTTGGCTGCCGCGAAGACGCCGGTACGCATGACGACCGGCGAGGCAGTCGCAAAGTCCCTCGTTGCACACGGTGTGGACACGCTATTCGGGATCCCCGGCATCCATATCTACGGATTCAACGACGCAGTCGCGCGAGAGCCGCTCAACTTCATCACCACGCGCCACGAACAGGGCGCAGGCTACATGGCGTTCGGCTACGCCAAGTCCAGTGGCAGGACAGGCGTCTACGCGGTCGTGCCTGGCCCTGGAATGCTAAATTCCTCTGCAGCGCTCTGCACGGCCTACGGCGCGAACACTCCGGTGCTCTGCGTGACGGGGAATATCATGTCCCACCTGATCGGGAAGGGCCGGGGACAGCTGCACGAATTGCCCGATCAGTTGGCCACGATGGGTGGGTTTACGGGTTGGGCCGCACGTATCGACCAACCGGACCAGGCGCCGGGCGTGGTAGCCGAGGCGTTTCGCCGGATGCACACGGGCCGCACCCGGCCCGTGGCCATCGAGGCGCCGTGGGATGTGTTCGAGACATCAGGAGATGTAGTACTGGATGTCGATCGTCATATCCCGCCGCCACCGCCGCCGGATCAGGACGAGATTTCAAAGGCTGCCAAACTGATCCGGCAGGCCAGCAACCCGCTGATCGTGGTCGGGGGGGGCGCGTACCACGCCGGTGAGGAGATCGAAGCGCTGGCAAAGTTGATCCAGGCGCCGGTGACTGCCCACCGAAGCGGCAAAGGTATTGTCAGCAACCGTAGCCCGTACGGTCTGTTGTCCACCGCCGCATTCGGGTATTGGCCGAAATGCGATCTACTTGTCGGTATCGGAAGCCGTCTTGAACTGGCTCACTTTCGCTGGCAATGGTTACCTGAGGGCCTGAAGACCGTCCGTATTGATATTGACCCGACGGAGTTCGTCCGTCTGACGCCCGATGTGGGCGTGGTCTCCGATTCCCGCGACGGTACCCTGGCACTGCTGAATGATCTGGAGACGACCATCGGCAAGCGTGGTGACCGAACGGACGAATTTGCCGGTTACAAGGCCGCCGCCGAAACATCGCTGGAAGCTCTGCAGCCGCAGGTTCAGTATCTGAAAGCGATACGAAGGGCTCTGCCGGACGATGGTTTTTTCGTGGAAGAGATCACGCAGACGGGATTTGCGGCGCGCATGGCGTTCCCCGTCTACGGGCCGCGTCGATACGTGACCTGTGGCTATCAGGACAATCTGGGTTACGGTTTCAACACTGCCCTGGGTGTCAAGGTGGCGAATCCGGACAAGGCTGTTGTCGTCTCATGCGGCGACGGTGGCTTCATGTACGGCATCCAGGAACTTGCGACTGCGGTTCAATTCAATATCAACGTGGTGTCGGTGATATTCGATAACGGCGGCTTCGAGAATGTCCGTCGGGACCAGTCGCAGCGATTCGGGGGGCGGGACTTCGGGGCAGACCTGGTCAATCCGGATTTCGTGAAGCTGGCTGAAAGTTTTGGTGCAAAAGGGGCACGCTTGACAGGGCCGGACGCTCTGGCACAGGCGATATCGGAAGGCTTCAGGGAAGAGGGGCCCGTGATTATCGTGGTACCCGTGGAGGCCCGCACCGAATCGTCGCCCTGGCCGTTCGTGAATCCGCCGCCCCCGGTCTAGCGGTATT
>VYEH01000164.1:0-4606 GCA_009843005.1 Pseudomonadota bacterium
GCCAGGTAACCTTCCAGTGAGACGAATCCGGTATCGGCGTCGGGGGCATGGGCGGACAGCGCGTTCTGGTAGGACGCCACCACGGGCAGCGCATCGTTGGTCGGGAACGGCACCACCTGGGTCACCACCACATCCGCGCCCGAATCACCGAGTGCCTGCGCCAGGGCGTTGCTGCCCACGAACGATACGGTGAGGAACACTGCCTCCATCCCGGTGTGCTGCGCCCAACTGATCAGCATCGACACGGGCTGATACGCGCCGATCATGATCACCGCCTGCGGATCGCCCTGGCGAAGGTCCAGCAGGGCCGTCTTCACCGCAGCGGTATTGCGTGGATACAGGCCGATTGCTACAGGCTCCATGCCCCGCCGTTCCAGCGCCAGGCGCACGCCCTGGTAACCGTCGCGGCCGAACGAATCGTCCTGGTACATGACCGCGATGCGATCGATGCCCAGGTCGCCGGTCAGGCGGGCGACCATTTCCTCGGTCTCCTGCTGGTACGAGGCCCTCAGGTTGATGATGTTGTCCCAGGCCGGATCGCGTAGAAACGCGGCGCCTGTAAAGGGCGCGATGTAGGGCACGCCGGCCTCGGCGGCGACCGGCGTGGCAGAGCGCGATGTCGGCGTGCCCACCGCGCCGATCAGGGCGAAGACCCGCTCGTCCTCGATCAGTTGCAGCGTATTGACGACCGCGGCTTCCGGCTCGTAGGCATCGTCCAGCGACGCAAGCTCGAGCATTCGGCCGTGGACTCCGCCACCGTCGTTGGCTTCCCGGAAGGCTGCCCGGATGCCGGTCTGCATGCCCAGACCGAGTTCCTGGGCGGGGCCTGTGAAGGCCGCCGACTGCCCGAACAGAACGCGTTCGCCGGTAACGCCCGGAGTCGCCTCGACCGTGGCGGCAGGCTCGGTGGCGGAGACCTCCGACTCAAGCACCGAGTCCGTGGGTGCGGCCGCCTCTTCCCCGGTTTCCGGGGTGCAGGAAACGGCGCCCGGCAATGCTGCCGCAAGGATCAGCCGGACCCAAAGCGGTCGGAACGATCGGCTCATTTCGCTCAACGGATCACCTCGCTTTGGACGCGGTGCGCTCAGTTACCGTTGCCTCCGCGGCGCATCACCAGACAGGTGATATCGTCGGATTGGGGGGTGTCCTGGGCAAACCGGTGTACCGCGTCGAATACCGCCTTGTTGGCGTCCTCGGAACTGCCGGGAGGAGCGCCCGAAAACATGTCGCGCAGGTCGTCGAGACCGTACTGCTCGCCCTCGGCATTCATCGCCTCGGTGACGCCATCGGTATACAGGACGACCGTATCGCCCGGTTCGAGCTTGACGGACTGCTGGTGGTAGGTCAGCCCGGGCATCACCCCCAGCGCGATACCCCTGGTCAGCGGCAACAACGTGGAACTGCCATCCGCGTGGATGATCAGCGGGCTGTCATGGCCGCCGTTGGAATAGGTGAGTTCCTTCGTCTGCGGATCGTAGACAGCGTACAGCACGGTGACGAACATCTCCGCATCGTTGTCCTCGCAGAGCTGGTCGTTGACCTCGCCCAGCACGTCGCCGGGTTCGTTGCCGCCGATGGCGGTACCCTTCAGGAGCGTCCGCGTGGACATCATGAACAGCGCCGCCGGCACGCCCTTGTCCGATACGTCCGCGATCGCAAGTCCAATGCGATCGTACTCCAGGCGCAGCACGTCGAAGAAGTCCCCGCCCACGTTACGCGCGGCCTCCATGTGCCCGAAGACTTCGTACTCGTCCCCTCTGGGAAACTGGGTCGGCAGGATGGACTGCTGGATCTTTGTGGCGACGTCGAGCTCGTTCTGCAGGGTGATCAGCTTGTCGCGGGATGCGATCGCTTCGCGCCACTCGGCCAGGTGACGGAGCGTTCGGTCGATGGTGACGCGCAGGTCGTCGAAGTCGATCGGCTTGGTGACGAAATCGAAGGCGCCGCGGTTCATGGCGGTGCGGATGTTCTTCATGTCGCCGTAGGCGGAGATGATGACCGAACGCAGGTTGGGAGCCACCTTGGCGATCTGCGACAACAGCGCGAGCCCATCCATGCGCGGCATGTTGATGTCGGACAGCACCATGTCGATGGTGGAATCCTGCTCCAGCACCTCGAGCGCTTCCAGGCCATTGTGCGCAAAGACAAATTGGTAGCGGCGTTTGCGAATGTCCCGGCGCATGCGCTGCAACATGAGCGGCTCGAGGTCCGGCTCGTCGTCCACTACGAGGATCTTGGGTGTTGCTGCCATGAAGCTCATTCAGGAAGTCCTGTGAGGGCTGGGTTTAACGGGTGCAAAGCGGTGTTAAGGGTAATCGTCCCTGATCGCGTACGATCGGACACAGAGCATAGTGGATGAAGCCGCCGCGCGTCCATTTCAACCGCGCTCCAGCTCACAGTGGCGCCCGGGCTCACAGTGGCATCCGCCACCGCACTCGGGCATTGTTCTGTTCCGAAACTAAAATCTGCTCCCGACCTGTTTTTCGTTGACGCCTATTTTAACCGCTTGAAGCCTGCGCCACAGGAAATCGCGTAATTTACGTTGCCATGTCGAAACGACGGACACTGACCCTGGGCCTCACGAGCCTGATGGTCCTCGTACTGGTCGGCGGCTCGGCTGTGCTTTACCGGGCCGCCACAGGCAGCCTGGCGAAGCTGGACGGCGAAATTCGTATGATCGGCCTGTCAGGGCCTGTGAGCATCGAACGCGACCGCTACGGCGTACCGACCCTGCGCGGCAGCAGCCGGGAGGACGTCGCCCGTGCAACCGGCTTCCTCCACGGCCAGGATCGCTTCTTCCAGATGGACCTGCTGCGCCGCTCCACGGCGGGTGAGTTGGCGGCACTATTCGGCGGGGCCGCTGCGGGTTTCGACCGGCAACGACGCCTGCACCGACTGCGCGTGCTGGCGCAAGCGGTTGTCCAGCGGGCCGCTCCCGGCGAACGGGCGCTGCTTGAGGCGTATGCGGACGGCGTGAACGCCGGTCTTGAGGCACTGTCGGTTGCGCCGTTCGAGTACCTCATCCTCCGCGCCGAGCCCGAGCCCTGGCGGGCCGAGGACATTGTGCTGGGCAACCTGGCGATGTTTTTCGAACTGACCGACTTCGATGCCAGCCGGGAGTCCGGCTACGCACGGCTTCGTGATGGCATCCCGGAGTTGCTTGGGCGGTTCGTCTTTGCACCGGGTAACCGCTGGGACGCGCCCCTGGTGGGCGATGCCTGGGAGGTGCCTCCGGTCCCCGGACCGGGCGTATGCGACTTGCGCGGAACGATGGCTCCGGAGACCCGGCTCGAACCGCAGCCGGACTTCCGCTTCGACCTCCCGGTGGCAGGCAGCAACTCCTGGGCCGTTGCCGGTCAGCGAGCCTCAACCGGACAGGCCATGGTCGCCAATGACATGCACCTGGGCCTGAACCTGCCCAACATCTGGTACCGGGTCCGGCTCGTCGTGACCGGTAACGGACCCGACGGTCCCCCGGAAGAGGCCGTCACTTCCCCGAAGCTGGATGCGGCCGGCGTCACCCTTCCCGGCACGCCGCTCGTCGTTGCCGGCAGCAACGGGTCCGTCGCCTGGGGATTCACCAACAGCCGCGGGGACTGGTCCGACCTGGTGCTGATCGAAACGGACCCGGCCAACCCGGGCGCCTACCTGACGCCCGACGGATATGTGCCGTTCGACGAATACGAGGAGATCATCGAAATCAAGGGAGGTGAGCCTGAGGCGGTGACTTTTCGCTGGACCCGCTGGGGTCCGGTGGTTGGGACGGACCACAACGGAAGGTTGCAGGCGTTGCGCTGGCTGGCCCACGTGCCCGAAGCCGTGGATCTCGGAATCTCCGAACTCGAGACCGTCACCAGCGTAGCCGAAGCGCTGGCGTTGGCTCCGCGCGTAGGCATCCCCCCGCAGAACTTCGTGGTGGCCGACGCACAGGGCTCGATCGCCTGGACCGTCATGGGCCGGATTCCCCGGCGCGCCGGCTACGATTCCTCGCTGCCTGCGTCCTGGGCTGACGGGAGCGCGGGCTGGCACGGCTGGCTTGGCCCGGACGAATATCCGAGGGTCGTAGATCCCGAATCCGGATTGATCTGGAGCGCCAACAACCGCATCGTCGACGGCGAGGTCCTGACCCACATGGGCGCGGCCGGTTACTGGCTGGGGGCACGCGCCCGACAGATCAGGGATGCCCTGGCAGCTGTGGAGCGGCCGCGTATCGAGGACATGCTGGCCATCCAGCTCGATGACCGGGCGTTGCTCCTGCAGGAGTGGCGGGACGTGTTGCTCGAAGCGCTGACCGCCGGGGCCGCCGCACCCTACCCCTGGGCAGACGAGCTGGAGGCATTCCTTCAGCGATGGGATGGGCGCGCCGGGATCGATTCGGTGAGCTACCGTATCGTCCGCGAGTTTCGGCGCCGAGTCGTGGAGGAGGTGTTGCGCGGGGTCCTGAACGGCTGCGGCGACTTCGATGACCCCGTTCAGGTGGCGGCGACCAACCAGGTCGAAGGTCCCATCTGGCAATTGATCACGGAGCAACCGGATCACCTGCTGCCCCCTCCGCACAGTTCGTGGAACGACCTGCTGGTGAGCGCGGCCGATACCGCCGTGTCGA
>VYEH01000164.1:4616-14286 GCA_009843005.1 Pseudomonadota bacterium
GACTTGCGGCTCCGGCCCGTTGTCCGAGTGCACTTGGGGGAGCGTAAATCAGCTCGATATCCGGCATCCGCTGGCCGGGGCGCTCGGGTGGCTCCGTCCATGGGTGTCGATACGCAGCGGACCGCTCCCGGGCGGCGACCACATGCCCCGAATTCAGCAGCCCGACTACGGCGCCTCGGAACGCTTCGCCGTGACGCCGGGCGACGAAGCCAACGGCTACTTCCACATGCCAGGCGGTCAGAGCGGACATCCCCTGTCCCCATTCTTCTCCGCCGGACACGAGCCCTGGGCGCGGGGCGAACCGCTGCCGTTCCTGCCGGGGCCGGCGTTGCACCGCCTGACGCTGGTACCGGAGTAGCATTCGTATGAGACCTTCCGCTTGACCATTGTTTGCCGTGACCGACCGCATCAGCGATTTGCTTTCAGCCCTCGTCGAAACCGGCGCCACGCCGGGTGCGGTGGTTGTGGCCGGGACGCACGAGACCGTCCTTGCCGAGTGCGTGGCGGGCCGTCTGAGCCGCGCGGCTGACGCCGGCCCGGTGACGCCCGACACGATTTACGATCTGGCTTCGCTCACCAAGGTCATCGTGACCACGCCGCTGGTCATGCGGCTGCAGGAGGCCGGGCAGCTCGATCTGGACGCTCCTGTCAGGCGCTACGTTCCGGAGTTTGCCGGCGGCGCCAGGGACCGCGTCACCCTCGCTGATCTGCTGGCGCACTGCGGCGGGCTGCCTTGGTGGGCCGACCTCTACCGGCAGGCGCGGGGTCTGCCGACTGCAGACGTCATGGGCTTCTACATCAGGCGAATCTGCGAGCTGCCGCTGAACTACCAACCCCGCACTCGCACGGTCTACTCCGATCTGGGATTCATCCTGCTGGGAGCCGTGCTGGAAAACGTGACCGGCGCCCCCCTGGATCGCCTCGCCGAGGATGAAGTCTTCGCGCCCCTGGGGATGCGCGATATCCGCTACAACCCCCCGGCGGCGCTTCGAAGCCGGATTGCGCCGACCGAGGACGACCCGGAGCGGGGCGGCGTCCTCACGGGCCTGGTGCACGACGAGAATGCCAGTGGCCTGGGCGGCGTGGCGCCCCACGCGGGTCTGTTCGCAACCGCGCGAAGCCTCGTGCCATTCGCGCAGATGTGGCTCGCGAAAGGCGCCACAGGGAATAGCCGCGTATTCGACCGCGCCACGGTCCGCCGCTTCAGCCGCCGTGCCCGCCTGGCGGACGACAGCAGCCGGGCGCTGGGCTGGGATACGCCGACGCCGGACAGCTCCTGCGGCAATTGTTTCTCGCGGGCTTCCTACGGACATACAGGCTTTACCGGAACCTCCCTCTGGATCGACCCGGAGCAGGACCTGTTCGTGATTCTGCTGAGCAATCGCGTGCATCCGACCCGGGACAACACCAGACTGGCGGAGTTGCGGCCGGAATTTCATGACGCATTGGTCGATGTTCTGACCTGAAGGCTGAGCTGGTTTTTTCGCGTCCGGTCGGGCACGATGGGTCAAGTAACCGGAAAACACCGATTGCCGATGGCATCTGGGAAGGAATGGGGAACAAAGCGCGCCCTCGTGCTCGCGAGCGTTGCCTGCGCCCTTGTCGCGAGTTGCGGCGGCGGGTCGTCCGGCCCCGGCACTCCGCCGGGACCATCCCCGCCGCCTCCTCCACCGCCGATGTCCATGGCCGAGGCCTGGCGTTTCCTCAATCAGGCCACCTTCGGCGCCACTGAAGCGGATGCCCAACAGGTCATCGACATCGGAACAGAGGACTGGATCGAGCAGCAGATCGGTCAACCGGCTTCGCTCCAGTTGCCCTACCTGAACACGCTGCCGGTACCGGATCGTGCGCCGCAACTGCAACCCGACCGGGTCGACAGCTGGTTCCGCAACGTGGTCGACGGACCGGATCAGCTGCGTCAGCGAGTCGCGTTCGCACTGTCTCAGATCATGGTGGTCTCCGAAGTCGGCGCATTGAGGCAGGCGCCATACGGGTTGGCCGGCTACTACGACCTGCTGGTTGAAAACGCATTCGCCAATTTTCGCGAACTCCTGGAAGACGTCACGCTGCATCCGTCCATGGGCGTCTACCTGAGCATGCTGGGCAACCAGCGGGCGGACCCGGACCGCAACATCAGCCCCGACGAAAACTACGCCAGGGAGATGATGCAGCTCTTCACCATCGGGCTGGTTGAACTGAACCTTGACGGAACCGTGCGGACCGACGCTCTGGGCGAAGAGATCCCGACCTACGACCAGGACATCATCGAGGGTTTCGCACGCGTGTTTACCGGCTGGAACTATGCCGAAGGCGCAAACTTCAACAGGGCACGCCGCACCCTGACCACCCAGATAATGCCCATGGAGCTGTATCCGGACTATCACTCCACGGAATCCAAGCAGCTTCTGAACGGGGAGCGGCTATCCGAAGGCCAGCCGGGAGAACAGGACCTTGAGGACGCGCTCGACAATGTCTTCGCCCACCCCAATGTCGGACCGTTCATCGCGACCCGGCTGATCGAGCGGCTGGTCACCAGCAATCCCTCCCCCGGGTATGTCCGGCGCGTCGCCTCGACATTCAACGACAACGGCAGCGGCGTGCGGGGCGATCTTCAAGCCGTGGTCAAGGCGATACTGCTGGACGAGGAAGCGCGCTCCCCCGCTACGGCACCCGGCAGCGGCAAACTCAAGGAACCCCTGCTGCGCCTGACACAGTTCTGGCGGGCGTACGACGCACGGTCGGCCGACGGGACCTTCGTCTTCCGGCCTTCAACGAACGATATCTTCGCCCAGGGCCCCCTGCAGTCGCCTTCGGTATTCAACTTCTTCAGCCCCTTCTACGCGCCGCCCGGCGAGATTGCCAATGCCGGCCTGACGGCGCCGGAGCTGCAGATCGCCACCGAGTTTCGCAATACCCTGATCACCAACTATTTCTACACGCAGGCTTTTCGCCGGCATTCCGCCCGCGACGGGCTCAGGGCCGACGAGGTCTACATCGTCATCGAGGACGAGCTGGCGCTGGCGGCTAATCCGGATGCCCTGATCGAGCGCATCGCCGAAAAACTCCTGGGGGGCGAGATTTCGGAGACGCTGCACGCGGCGGCGAAGGAAATGGTGGAAACACGCGAGGCGGACGATGCAGCCGGGCGGGTCGCGGAGGCTCTCTTCCTGATCGTTTCCTCCCCGGAATTCGCCCGGCAGCATTGATGAACGGAGCCGACCCATGAACCGACTGAGCCGCCGCGAGTTTCTGCAAGCCACGGGCGCCGGCCTGGTTGCAACTTCGCCCGTGGTCGGATTGACCCAGATGGCCACGCCGGCGGGTTCGTTCTCCGACTACCGCGCACTGGTCTGCGTATTCCTGTTCGGCGGCAACGATTCATTCAACATGCTGGTTCCGCGCAGCGACGCGGAGTACAACGTCTACTCGCGGTCGCGGCAGAACCTTGCCATTGACAGGTCAGCCCTGCTACCCATCTCGCCGCTGATCCAGGATGGAGCCCACTATGGACTGCATCCGAACATGGGGGCGATACAGACGCTGTTCGACAGCGCTCGCGTGGCCTTCGTCACCAACGTCGGTCCGCTGATCGAACCGACGACCAAGGAACAGTATGAGAACGGTTCGGTTGCGCTGCCGCCGCGGCTGTTCTCGCACAACGATCAGCAGGCTCAGTGGCAGTCGCTCAGAGGCCGCGAGCCCGGCAAGACCGGCTGGGCCGGCCGGGTCGGCGACCTGCTGCGGCGCCATGTCAGCGACCAGCAACTGGCGACCAACGTCTCGCTGGCGGGCAACCAGCTCTTTCAGGCGGCCGACGAGACCGTGGCCTATACCATGGGCCGGAACGGGCCGATACCGTTCAC
Source organism: Pseudomonadota bacterium (assembly GCA_009843005.1). Taxonomy (GTDB): domain Bacteria; phylum Pseudomonadota; class Gammaproteobacteria; order Steroidobacterales; family Rariloculaceae; genus UBA6522. The sequence goes on from VYEH01000164.1 coordinate 8,480, forward strand.
CGGAATGCGGGGTGACGCCGGGCGGAATCCGCAACGGCGCGCCGTCTTCCAGCGGATACTCGGCGCCGACTACGACACCATCTACGAGCGCGCCTACCGGGACATCCAGCAACGCGCCGTCGAGACGGTCGACCGCGTAAACGCGGCACTGGAAAACGCGCAACCCCTGTCCACCGCCATGCCGTCATCCAGACTGGGGCAGCAACTGAGCACCGTGGCGCGGCTGATCAGCGTGCGCGAACAATTGAACATGCAGCGGCAGATCTTCTTTGTCTCTACCGGGGGATTCGACTCCCACGACGACCAGCTCGTGTCGCAGCCGCCGCTGCTCGGCGACGTCAGCGAGTCCATCGCCGCCTTCTACCGGGCCACGGTGGAGCTTGGCGTGGCGAGCAGCGTCACGACGTTCACGCAGTCGGATTTCGGCCGCACGCTGACCTCCAACGGCGACGGCACCGATCACGGCTGGGGCGGCGTCCAGTTTGTAGTGGGCGATGCCGTTCGAGGGCGCGAATTGTACGGCCGTTATCCGAGGCTTGAGATCGGCGGCCCCGATGACGTGCGCCGGGGTCGGCTGATCCCCAGCGTTTCGGCCGACCAGTACGCGGCTACGCTGGCCAGGTGGATCGGCGTTCCCGACGAGGATCTCGGTCACGTGGCTCCCCACCTCCACAACTTCGCCCAGCGCGACCTCGGCTTCCTGATCTAGCCCGAACACCTTTCGAATCGGGCTGACGCATTGCAGCCTGCCCCCGGCACATCCTCGACCGCCGGCTCCCAAAAGGACCCCGATTCGCCTCCAACCTCCTGCCCGCTCCGGTTGACAGCCCCAATGCCAAGCCCTATATGTACCCGTCCATGCCAGCTACGCGTACACGCATCGTCCTGATTCTCGCCCTGGGCTGGGTTGCGCCGGCTGCGGCAACCGATGTGGTGTTATGCACCGACGCCGGACGCATGGTCATCGAGCTGTTCGATGACGATGCACCGGCGCATGTCGCCAATTTCCTCGATTACACCGACAGGGGTTTTTACGCGGGTACAGTCTTCCACCGCGTCATCGAGGGATTCGTCGTCCAGGGCGGCGGTTTCGATGACGAGTTGCGCGCCAAGCGGCCCGGCGGCACCGTGCCCAACGAGTCGCGCAACGGGCAGGACAACGATCGCGGCACCGTCGCCGGGGCACGCACCACCGACCCGGATTCGGCCTCGTCGCAGTTTTTCGTGAACCTGACGGACAATCCCGCCCTCGATGCCACCCGCCGCGAGCCGGGTTATACGGTATTCGGCCGTGTCGCCGAAGGCATGGAAGTCATCGACGAGATCAGCGCGCTTCCCACCGGACCCCAGGGCGGGTTCTCCGGTGACGTGCCCGACCCGTTGATCGCCATCGACTCGGTATCACGCCTGGTGGAGGCATTCTACGGCGAACTCTCCTACCCCGAGCGGCGCGTGTTGCTGCGCGAGCAGATCGACACGGCCTTCGCCGCGGGTGACTTCCCCGCCACCTTTGGCTGGTTGCGCCAATTCAGGAATGCCTGCGGGACCATGGACGCGGACCTGCTGATCATCGAATCGCAGGTTGCGCTGGAAGTGGACAATGAGAACGCGGCCGTGGCCGCGCTGGAACAATACCTGCGCGTCGCCGGGGACGATCATCCCGGGTTTGCAGCGGCCCTGGATACCTACCTCGAACTGGTTCCGGAACCCGTGGCGAACGAGTCCACCCAGATCACCTTCACCAGCTTGTCCGATCTGGTGAATCACTGCGTACCGCCGGAGGTCCCATCCATTGTCGATGCCCGCTCGGCGACCATGGAAGAGATGGTTGGCAACCAGACGGCGGTTCGTTCCTTCATGTCGGCGAGCGAGGAGCACCTGGAGTGCCTCGCGGAGGTGATCGACTCACCGGACCTGGCCAGGGAGGAACGGGCGTACCTGACCACTGTCCACAACCGCGTGGTCGACTCCATGGAAGCGGTCGCCGGCGACTTCAACGACCAGGTCAGGCTGTTTCGCGACCGCCAGTAGCGTTCAGAGCCCCAAAGACGTATTCCAGATATAGACCGCCAGCGACTTGATGGTGGCCGCATCCAGGGTGTCGGCCCACGGTGGGCAGACGCCCAGCCGGCCGTTGGCGATGACGTCGTAGACGATGTCGCGGTCGCTGCCGTAGAGCCAGATGTCATCGCGCAGGTTGGGTCCGCCATAGGGCACGTAGCCGTAGCTGTCGTCGCCATGGCATTCGGCGCAGAGCGGCGCCAGGGGTTCGGCGCGCGCCACCGCGGCCGGGTCCGCATCGCCGCCGGCAAGGTCCAGCACCCACTCGGTCAGATCGCTCAGTTGCTCTTCGGTGAAGCCCAGTACGCCGTAGCCGGGCATCTCGGAATAACGGGTGTCCGCGCAGGCGCCGTAGCTCATCTGATCCTCGGGGCAGTCGCGGTTGCGCACGCCGTAGAGTAGCGTCTGCTGGATCGCCATGACCGGGGAAACATCGTTGGTTTCCTGGCCGGTAACGCCCCAAAGCCAGTCGTAGTCGGTCAGATCCGGAACGCCGAGGGTACCGCTCAGATCGGCGCCGTGGCAGCCGGCGCAGTGCTCGGCGGCGGCCGCCTGCGCCGTCTCACGAACATAATCGCGTAGCTCCGGATCGGCCGCGATGGCGTAGGGCGATGCATTGAGAATGCGCACTTCCGGCGCTTACTGTGCGTGTAGCGCACCTGAAATGCCAGGTAGCGAACCGCTTGCAACGGTCAACGAAACAAGAAAAGCCAATCTCATGTGCCTGCACCTCGCCATATGGATCGCCTTCAATGTTAAACGATCTCCAGCGCCAAAGAGGACAGGCGGCCCGTCTGCCGCGCAGAAGTTACTGTGGACCCAGTTGATCCCACAGGTAGCTGTAGACCATGGCTTCGTTTCGCGCCACCTGCGTGTTGTCCGAGGCGCCGGCATGCCCGCCGACCGTATTCTCGAAGTAAAGCAACTCGTGGCCCATCTCCGTCATCAACGCGACCATCTTTCTTGCGTGGCCCGGGTGCACGCGGTCGTCTCTGGTTGAAGTGGTGAAGAATACTTTCGGATAGTCAGCATCGTTCTGAACATTGTGGTATGGCGAATATTCACTTATGTAGGCCCAATCCCCGGTATCGGGGTCGCCGTATTCGGCCATCCAGGAAGCACCCGCCAGAAGCCTGTTGTAGCGCCTCATGTCAAGCAACGGCACCTGCACGACCACCGCATTCCACAGGTCCGGCCGCTGTGTCAGCATCACGCCCGTCAGCAAGCCCCCATTCGAACCGCCGCGAATGCCGAGATATTGAGGACTCGTCACGCCCCGCGCGATGAGATCCTCCGCAACCGCGATGAAATCGTCATAGGCGACTTGCCGGTTTTCCTTCAACGCCGCCTGGTGCCAACGGGGTCCGTACTCTCCGCCGCCGCGGATGTTGGCAATGACGTAGGCGCCCCCGCGGGCCAACCAGCTATGGCCGACCGTTGCGCTGTAGCCGGGAGTCAGGCTGATCTCGAATCCACCGTACCCATAAAGCAGCGTCGGGGTATTGCCATTGGCCTCAAATCCCTCGGGCAACACCAGAAAGTAAGGAATGCTCGTGCCATCCGAACTGGTAGCGAAGCGCTGTTCGATGGTCATTCCATCCGCGTCGAAGAATTGAGGCAGGGATTGCAGCGCCTCCGTGCCGGCGCCGCCATCCGCGGAGAAATACAGCGTGTCGGGCTTCAGGAAATTCTCGTAGGAGAAAAACAGGGCGTTCGATGTGTCCGACGCCGCAACCAGCCTTATGCTGCCGAACGCTTCGGTGCCGATTTCTTCCCCGACCCACTCGCCATCCGCAAGTGTGTAGCGAAACAGCCGGCTGACCACGTCTTCCAGGCTGGTGAGGATCAGGTAATCCCGGGTGGACATGACCCCGCCGCCCGGCAGCGCCGAATTCTCCGTCGGCGCATACAGCACGTGGAAGTCGCGTTCGCCCTGCAGGAAATTCTCGAAGTCCGCGGCGATCAACGAGCCTTGCGGATAGGTCTCGCCGCCCACGGTCCAGTCGGACTTGAGTCCCACCAGCATCTGACCCTTGAACACGCCTCGAAATCTCGCATCTTCGGGTATGTCGATGTGCCTGAGTTCGCCTGCGTCGGTCACGAGGTAGTTCATCGAGGTGTAGAACGTCGGTGACCGTACGGCGATGTCGTAGTGGACATCTCCATCCCATGAGCGGTAAACGCCTGCCGCGACATCGGTCTGCTCTCCCGCGAAAATTTCCGTGGCATCCGAGATGGTCTCGCCGCGCCTCCAGATGCGGGCGGTGCGGGGGTAACCCGAATCCGTGAGCGAACCCTCACCGAAGTCGGTCTCGATGTACACTGCATCTCCGTCGATCCAGCTAAGCTGAGACTTGGCCTCGGACACGACGAAACCGTCCTCGACGAACGACCTCTCCTCCACGTCGAACTCGCGAATGACCACCGCGTCGGCGCCGCCGCGAGACAGGTACAGCGCACAGACTCGATAGTCCGGGCGCAGACATGCGGCGCCTTTCCAGACCCAGTCCTCGCCTTCGGCTTCGGCAAGCGCATCGAGATCCAGGATGACTTCCCACTCGGGATCGCCGGATACGTAATCCTCGAGCGTCGTGCGGCGCCAGAGACCGCGTGTATTGGTCGCGTCCCTCCAGAAGTTGAACACGTGGTCTCCGCGCAGGCCGGGAGATGCGATGCGGTCGTCGGAGTTGAGAATCTCCAGATTGCGGTCGTTCAGCTCATCGAACGTCGGCAACGACTCAAGGTACCCCACCGACACCTCGTTCTGCGCTTCGACCCAGTCCAGGGCTTCCTCGCCTTCAACGTCCTCGAGCCAGATATAGGGGTCTTCGATAGCGTCCGGATTGTCCGCATCGACCATCACCTGTTGTGCCCAGACTGTCGCCATAGTCAGTAGAACCGCACCGCCAATTGCTCCACGCACCAGCATTTTCCGTCTCCCGCACGATTTTCGTGGTGGATGCGCGCCCGGAGAGATTCGAACTCCCGACCACCTGGTTCGAAGCCAGGTACTCTATCCAGCTGAGCTACGGGCGCGAATCGGCTATTTTAGCCCGCTGTTCGCCCGATGTGCGATTGGCTGACGCCGGGATCGGCAGCGCCGCGGGAACCTGCGACGATGAGGATGTGGCGAGCAATCATGGCGACTCTCTAGAAACAGATGTTTTGGGTTTGCTGCTCCAGTTTGCTGATGACGCTCATGGCGGCGAGCGCAGAGCTTTTGGGGTTATCGGGCAGTGCGCTTCCTCGAATTTCGAACATGAATCGGCCAAAGTCGCCGCTCGCCTCAATCCGGTGGATATTCTCGATCACGTTCGGATCGGCAATTAACCGGACTTGAGTTTTGTCGAAGCCGATGCCGGCGAGTGCGACGGCTGCGGCGACATTCGCGTTTTTCGGGTATTCGATGGCAGCGTCCCGAGCAGAACCTTCGAAGTGGATCGATGCGGCGCGGAGTTCGTCCAGATTGAGCCGCGACTCCGCGGGCGAATCTATCCAGGCTTGCGGCGGCTTACGGCCAATATAGGTGACGCTCTGCAAGTTACCGACGCTCGCGGCACGCAGCGCGTCCAACGCCCCGATTGCGCCACTGGCAAGGTGCAGCTTCGCTTTGCCTTCGATCGCGGCCTGATCGAGGCTGCGCGAAAGCCCTTCATCGGCAAATCCGGCAATCGACACCGTCGTCAGGTCGATGCCGCGCCGCAAGATATCCGGGCCGTGGGATTTCAGTGCGGAATGACCCGCAC
>VYEH01000164.1:14296-18591 GCA_009843005.1 Pseudomonadota bacterium
ATCGACCATGTGGTCAATACCGGCTGGCAGATCAGCAACGGTTGCTACACATGCTATGCCGGGAAGTTCGGACGCGCAGCTTTCGACGACCTCCGGGAGTTCAATCAGTGCCCGAGGCGCGCAACCATTTTCGATCAGCGTCTCGCGCACGTAGGTGCCGATGGCGCCATTGCCGATGATTCCGATGCGCATTTGACCCTCCGAGCAGGTCTTTCCATTATCGCAGGATGAAATCTGTTTGGTATCGAATTTTTTTGCTGGCAAGTTGCCATAGTTCGATTCGGCCTGGCCGTCAACTGGTTCGCGGTCTTTCCCCTAAACCTGAAAATCCAGGAACAGGCAATAGCGCTGTGCGATGTGATCGCCGGCTCCGGGGCCCGGTAGCAGACCTTGTTCAAGCGACAGTGTGAATGTCCTGTCAGGCCTTGAGCTGGTACCCCGTCCTGAAGATCCACCACACCGTCACCAGGCAACCGGCGAGGAAGACGCTGGTCATGCCGAAACTGACCCAGAGGCTGACGTCCGCCAGTTCGTAGAAGCTCCAGCGGAAACCGCTCACCAGGTACACCACGGGGTTGAACAGCGTCACCGTCTGCCAGAACGGCGGCAGCATGTTGACCGAGTAGAAGCTGCCGCCGAGAAACGTCAGCGGCATGACGACCAGCAGAGGGATGATCTGCAGTTTCTCGAAGCCGTCCGCCCAGATGCCGATGATGAAGCCAAACAGGCTGAACGTGACCGACGTGAGGACAAGGAACGTGATCATGATCAGCGGATGGGCCACCTCGAGCGGCACGAACAGCGTGGCGGTGGCGAGAATGATGACCCCGAGGATGATCGACTTGGTCGCCGCGGCGCCCACGTAACCGAGCAGGATTTCCACATAGGAGATCGGCGCCGACAGAATCTCATAGATCGTGCCCGTAAACTTCGGAAAATAGATGCCGAACGAGGCGTTGGAGATGCTCTGCGTGAGCAGCGACAGCATGACCAGGCCGGGAACGATGAAGGCGCCGTAACTCACGCCTTCCACGGCCGTGATCCGCGAGCCGATGGCCGCGCCGAAGACCACGAAGTACAGGGACGTGGAAATGACCGGCGCCAGGATGCTCTGGTAGAGCGTACGAAAGGTGCGCGCCATTTCGAACATGTAGATGGCCTTGACCGCGTGGAGGTTCATTTTTCCCATGTCACCAGGTTGACGAAGATTTCTTCCAGCGAACTCTGCTTGGTATCGACATCGTGGAAGGTGATGCCCGCCTCGCCCAGCGCCAGCAACAACATCGTCACGCCGGTTCGCTCCCGCTGGGAATGATAGGTGTAGACCAGTTCGCAGGATTCCGGAACGAATTCGAGATCGAAATCGGACAGGTTCCCGGGAATGCCTGCCAGCGGTTCGTGCAGGTGCAGCCGAAGTTGCTTGTTGCCAAGCCTGTGCATCAACTCCTGCTTGTCCTGAACCAGGATCAGGCTGCCCCGGTTGATGACACCGACGCGCTCGGCCATCTGCTCGGCTTCCTCGATGTAGTGGGTGGTCAGGATGATGGTGACCCCGGAATCCCGCAGGCCGCGGACCAGTTTCCACATGTCCTGGCGCAACTCCACGTCGACACCGGCCGTGGGCTCGTCCAGAAACAGGATGCGCGGCTCGTGGGAGAGCGCCTTGGCAATGAGCACGCGCCGTTTCATGCCCCCCGAAAGGGTCATCATCTTGTTGTCCTTCTTGTCCCACAGCGACAGGGACTTCAGCACCGACTCGATGTGACCGGGATCGGCGGGCTTGCCGAACAGCCCACGGCTGAAGCTGACCGTGTTCCAGACGGTCTCGAACGCCTCGGTGGGCATCTCCTGGGGCACCAGTCCGATCATGGAGCGGGTCGCCCGGTAGTCGGCGATGATGTCGTTGCCGTCCACGGTGACTTGCCCTTCGGTGGGATTGACGATGCCGCAGACGATGTTGATCAGCGTGGTCTTTCCGGCGCCGTTGGGCCCGAGCAGGGCGAAGATCTCGCCCTTGCGGATCTGGAGATCGACATCCTTGAGCGCCTGAAACCCACCGTCGTAGGTCTTGGAGAGCCCCTGGATGGAGATAATGGATTGCTTGTTCATGAGTCAGCGGCGGGAGCATAACGCTTATCCGGGGTCCTGTCCCGTGGCGTGAATTGAAACGACTGGCACCGGCGGGGCGGGACTCCTCAAGATACGGCTTGCCCGATTGGACCCGTGACGCTCCAGCGTGTAAATTGTCCCGGTAGCGGCCCTGCCGGTTTTCGGGTAGCGGCCCTGCCAGGAAATCAAAATCTGAAGAACCGGGGACAGCCCGGAAAGGGAACTACGATGATCAATGCAATTCAATCCAAGCTCGAAGAATATACCGGCGAGATTCTCGGCATCACCAGAATCGTCGCGGCGTTCATGTTCCTGCAGCATGGAACGCAGAAGATGTTCAGCTTCCCGGTAGCAGCCAACGCCCCTTTCGAATTGCTTTCCAGAGGTGGCATAGCCGGCACGATTGAAGTGATTGGCGGGATTTTGCTGTTGATCGGCCTGTACACGCGCCCGGTGGCCTTCCTCTGTTCGGGATTGATGGCGTTCGCGTACTGGCTCGCGCATGCGCCACGCGGATTCTTCCTCTGGACCGTCGGCAACGGCGGCGACGCCGCGGTGCTTTACTGCTTCCTGTTCCTGTATATCGCTGCCGTGGGCGGCGGCAAGTTCAGCGTCGACGCCGCTCGAGGAGGCTGACAGCACACTGTTTCCCAGGTTCTCCGCAGGCCGGGAGTCCAATCCGCGGCCTGCGGAGACCGGCGTTCATTCCGGTGGGACGTGTCGGCCGATCCAAACTGACAGGAGGCATAGTCATGCGCTGGGTACTCTTGCTTGCCCTGATTCCACTCGCGACCCATGTGACCGCTCATCACTCCAGAGCGCCCTTTCTGCTGGACGAGACATTTCGCGTGGAAGGCACGGTGGTTGAATTGGCATGGCGAAGCCCGCACGTCTACATGGTTGTGGACGTTACCGGCGAAGACGGTGGAAGTACCCGGTGGACATTCGAGGGACACTCTGTCGCAGGACTGACGCGCTTCGGCTGGCAGCCGGATACTTTCCAGGTGGGCGAGCGTGTCGCGGTGGTCGCCAACCCCAACCGCGATCCTTCGAGGCTCTTCGGCCTGCTGGACAACGTCACGGGTGTCGATGGCAAGACCTTTTACTCGTTCCGGATTCCGGAGGAAGCAGGCGGAAACCCGCCGCGGCAGGCGCTCGCCGGCTCCACTGACTTTTCCGGCGCCTGGAACCGGCGCGGTACGCTGCTGCAGGCGCTGGTCGGCGGCTTCGGCACACCCGACGGCTACCCCGTCAACGAGCGCGGGCAAGCCCTGATCGATGCATACGATCCCAACGACTCACCCAGCTTCGACTGCCTACCGGCGAACGTGCCGGGAATCACGCTCGGAGCGTATACCCACCGCTGGATTCGGGAGGATGACCGGATCGTCATCGAGAAGGACCAATCCACCGCGGTCAGGGTGATCCACCTGGGCGGCACAGGTCCACCGGCGGACTGGCGGCCGAATTCCCTCGGCTATTCGGTCGGACGCTTCGAGGCCGACGGCACGCTGGTGGTGGAAACCGCCGGATTCGCACCGACGCGCTGGGGCACTGCGAGGGGGCTGGATTCCAGCGAGCAGAAGCGGGTCGTCGAGCGCTTCAGGCTATCCGGGGACGGCTTCGGGATGGACGTGTCGATCACCGTCGAAGACCCGGAATACCTGGTCGCTCCCTACACCCGAGAGGGCGGCTACAACAAGGTTCGCGACCACAATTTCAGCGACATCCCCTGCGACCTGGATACGGCCCGGCGGCATCTGCAGTTCGAGTAGCCGGCGCCGGTTCGGCAGCGGCGCCGGACAGACCCGCTGCCAACTCGGCGACACTTTGAAGGTTGTGGATCGAGCGAAATTCGTCCACGTGGGGGAGGATCGCCTTGATGCCTGCCGCCAGGGGCTGGAACTTGTCGTAACGCAACAGCGGGTTCAGCCAGATCAGCTTGCGGCATGACTTGTGCAGACGTTCGATTTCGCGGGTCAGGCCCTCCCCGGCGTCGCGGTCCAGTCCGTCGCTGACCAGCAGTACGGTGGGGACCTGTGCCAGAACCCGCCTTGACCAGTCGCGGTTGAAGTCGTGCAGGCACTGGCCGATCCGGGTGCCCCCTTCCCAGTCCTTCGCCAGATGCCCGGTCGCGCCCAGGGCTCGGTCCACGTCCCGGTCACGGAGACACCGACTGACGTTGG
>VYEH01000164.1:18601-25696 GCA_009843005.1 Pseudomonadota bacterium
CGCATAGCGTTGCGTCATGGCGTGGGCGAAGTGCATAAACACGCGCGAGTAGGTGGACATGGAGCCGGAGATGTCGCACAGCACGACGAAGCTCGGCGGACGGTCCCGTTGCCGCCGGCGGACCAGCGGAATGATGTCGGCGCCGGTGCGCAGCGACGCTTGCAGCGTTTTGCGCATGTCGATGCGCGCGCCCCGGGGGTGCGTCTGGATCCGGCGTCCGGGGATCGGCTTGACCAACGGCGCCATGCTCCGTACCGCCACCTGAGCCTCGGCCAGTTCGTAGCCCGACATCTCCTCGAAGTCCCTGGATTTCAGGCGCGCTTGACTCGACCAGGTCATCCTGGCGTCCAGCTCCGACTCGACGACGGCCGGTTCGCGCGCCTGATCGGGTTCCTGCAACAGCGCTTCGGCTACACGGCGACTCAGTGGCTGCCACCCTTCCCCCTTCGGAGGCGTATCGCCGGCGCCGCCTTCAAGAGCCCCGGGACTGCGCCAGAAGAGGAAGAAGACCTGGTCGAAGAATTCCCGCTGATCGGGGCGGTTGACGAAAACCGAATGCAGTGCCCAGTACAGGTCGCTGCGCCGGGAAATGCCCACCGCTTCCACGGCCAGGACCGCATTGACCAGCTTTTCCGGGCTTACCGCGAGCCCTACACGGCGCAATGCCCTGGCGAAGCCTGCAAGATGGATGAGCAGACGCTCCGCCGGCAGGGTGGAGGCGCTTGCGGTCATCGTCCGGCCGCCGCGGCGCGGCTGTCGGACCGGATCTCATCCAGAATGCGGGCCGCAGGCTCTCCCCGCACCTTGGCAACATCGTCCTGGTACTTGAGAATGACTCCCAGCGTGTCGCTGATCACGCCGGTTTCAAGGCTGACGATGTCGAGTTGGGACAGGGCGCGGGTCCAGTCCAGCGTCTCCGCGACACCCGGGACCTTGAAGAGGTCCTCGCCTCGGAGCCTTTGGACGAAGGCGACGATTTCTTCGGCGAGGCGCTCCCGGGCGTCGGGCACCTTCACCCTGACGATTGCAAGTTCCCGTTCGGCACTCGGGTAGTCGATCCAGTAGTAGAAGCAGCGCCGCTTCAGCGCGTCGTGAATTTCCCGGGTGCGGTTGGACGTGATGACCACCACGGGCGGGATGTCCGCCCCGATGGTGCCGATCTCGGGAATGGACACCTGGAAATCGGACAGAATTTCCAGCAGGTACGCTTCGAAAGGCTCGTCCGCCCGGTCCAGTTCATCGATGAGCAGCACCGGGGGGCCGCCGTCGTGGGGCGCCAGGGCCTGCAGGAGCGGCCGCTCGATGAGGAACCGGCGATCGAAGACATCGTCCGCCAACCGCTGCCGGGAGCGTTCGCCCGCGGCCTCGGCAAGACGAATCTCGATCATCTGACGAGCGTAGTTCCACTCGTACACGGCGGAGGCCACGTCGAGTCCTTCGTAGCACTGCAGCCGCAGCAGGCGCCGGCCCAGTATGGTCGCCAGGACGTTGGCGACCTCGGTCTTGCCCACGCCCGCCTCGCCTTCCAGAAACAGGGGGCGGTTGAGCTTCAGCGCCAGGTATACCGCCGTGGCCAGGCTGCGGTCCGCCACGTAGCGGCCGGAACCCAGCAGTGCCTCGGTCTGGTCGACGCTACCGGGAATTTCCACTGGCGCTGGAACCACCTGACGACTGGTGCTCCATCAACCTGATAATTGCGTATCGGGCTGATGGGGCATTGGATCGGCGCGCCCTTCCGGTACCGGCGGAAACGCCCCGCGTTGCGGGAGTCGGAATCAGCCGGCCGCCGCCACGGCGCGCCTGGCCATCACGGTGACGAGGTGGGCGCGATATTCGGGCGACGCATGGAGATCCTCATTGAGCCCCTCCGCCGATACCGAGATGCCCGCCACGGCCTCAGGGACGAAGTTCGCCGCCAGAGCCTGCTCCATTTCCGCCACCCTGAAGACGCGCCCACCGGCGCCGGTCACCGCCACGCGGACTCCGTCGCCGCTCTGGGAGACCATCACGCCCACGATCGCGTAGCGGGAAGCCGGATTCGGAAACTTCATGTAGGCGGCCCGGTCCGGGACGGGGAAACTCACCGCGGTGACCAGTTCGCCCGGCTCTAGCGCGGTTTCGAACATGGCGGTAAAGAAATCATCCGCGCCGATGGTCCGGGAGTTGGTATGGACGGTTGCCCCCAGGCCCACGACTGCCGCCGGATAGTCCGCCGCCGGGTCGGCATTGGCGATGGACCCGCCGATGGTGCCGCGATTGCGCACCTGGGGGTCGCCGATGGATTCGGCCAGGTCCGCGAGCGCGGGAATCGCCTGCCGCACCTCGGCCGATCCGGCCACTTCTGCGTGGGTGGTCATGGCGCCGATCGCGACGGCGCCATTTTCCGTCCGAATCCCCTTCAGTTCGCCCAGATCGGCGAGATCGATGACATCGGAAGGAGCGGCGAGCCTGAACTTCAGCACCGGTATCAGCGTCATGCCGCCGGCGAGATAGGAAGCGTCACCGGACTGGTCCGAGGATGACACCGCGTCGAAAACAGAGCTTGCACGTCGATAGTTGAACTCGTACATGACCGTTATTCTCCTTGTGCCGACTGCAGCGCCGCCCAGACTTTCTCAGGGGTCGCAGGCATGTCCACGTGCGCCACGCCGATCGCGTCGGTGATGGCGTTGATCAGGGCCGCGGGCGCAGCGATGGCGCCGGCCTCGCCGCAACCCTTCACGCCCAGCGGATTGTGCGGACAGGGTGTCTCGGTGGTCTCGATGTGGAAGCTGGGCAGATCGTCCGCCCTGGGGATGCAGTAGTCCGTCAGCGAACCGGACAGGAGCTGCCCCGAGTCTTCGTCGTAGGCGCAGTTTTCCAGCATCGCCTGGCCCACGCCGTGGGCGATGCCGCCGTGCACCTGGCCGTCCACGATCATCGGATTGACGATCTTGCCGAAGTCGTCCACGGCGTTCCAGTTGACGATCTGCGTGGTGCCGGTTTCAGGGTCCACCTCCACCTCGCAGATGTGGCAGCCCGCCGGGAAGGTGAAGTTGGTCGGATCGTAGAACGCGCCTTCGTCCAGGCCGGGCTCCAGTTCCTCCAGCGGATAGTTGTGGGGCACGTAGGCCGACAGCGCGATGTCGCCGAAGCCCACCGATTTGTCGGTGCCGCGCACGCGGAACTCGCCCGACTCGAAGTCGATGTCCGACTCGCCTGCTTCCAGCGCATGGGCGGCGATCTTCTTGCCCTTGGCGATGATCTTGTCCAGTGCCTTGCAAATCGCCGAACCGCCAACCGCCAGCGACCGGGACCCGTAGGTTCCCATGCCGAACGGAATCTGGTCGGTATCGCCGTGGACCACATCGACGTTCTCGAAGGGGATGCCCAACCGGTCGGAGACGACCTGCGCGAACGTGGTTTCGTGGCCCTGCCCGTGGCTGTGCGAGCCGGTATAGACCGACACCGAGCCCGTGGGGTGCACGCGCACCTGCGCCGCCTCGAACAGCCCCGCCCGGGCGCCGATGACCCCGGCTATGTTCGATGGCGCCATGCCGCAGGCCTCGATGTAGCCGGCAAAGCCGAGACCGCGCAGTCGGCCGCGGCTCTTGGCTTCTTCCCGGCGCTGGGCAAACCCGGCGTAGTCGGCCAGTTCCGCAGCCCGGTCCAGGACCTGCTCGTAATTGCCGCTGTCATACTGGACGATCACCGGGGTCTGATAGGGGAACGCATCTGAAGCGATGAAGTTGCGGCGACGAAGTTCCACCGGATCGATCCCGAGTTCCCGCGCGGCGGTTTCCACCACCCGCTCCAGCAGGAAGGTGGCTTCCGGCCGTCCGGCGCCCCGCTCTGCGTCCACCGGCGCCGTGTTCGTAAAGACGCCATCGACCTCGCAGCGGATCGCAGGCGTGGTGTAGACACCCGCCAGCAGCGTCCCGTAGAGATATGTCGGGATCAGCGGCCCGAAGGTCGACAGGTACGCGCCCATGTTGGCCTGGGTATGCACTCTCAGGCCGAGAAATTCGCCGTCGGACGTGCATGCCAGCTCCACTCGCGTGATGTGATCCCGGCCATGGGTATCGGAGAGGAAGGATTCCGTGCGCTCGGCGGTCCACTTCACCGGCCGTCCGACCTGTTTTCCCGCCCAGGTGACGGCGATTTCCTCGGGATAGTGCGGAATCTTGGATCCGAAGCCGCCGCCCACATCGGGCGACACCACCCGTAGCTTGTGCTCGGGAATGCCCAGGACGAAGGCGCCCATGAGCAACCGGATCACATGTGGATTCTGGCTGGTGGTATACAACGTGTAGCTGTCATGAGCCGGGTCGTACTCGCCGATGGCGGCCCGGGGTTCGATGGCGTTCGGGCACTTGCGGTTGTTGACCAGTTCCAGTGTGGTCACATGATCCGCCTTCGCAAACGCCGCGTCGGTGGCCTCGGCATCGCCGATGCCCCATGAGAAACAACTGTTGTCGTCCAGGTCGTGGATGGTTGGCGCGCCCTCGGCCTGGGCCGCTTCCATGGAGACCACCGCGGGGAGTTCATCGTAATCCACGTCGACCGCTTCGGCCGCGTCCCTGGCCTGCTCCGCGGTTTCCGCGATCACCATGGCGACCATGTCGCCCACGAACCGCACCTTGCCCTGTGCCAGTACCGGGCGCGGCGGCTCGTTCATGGGCCCGCCGTCGGGGGCGAATCCGCAGGGCACGCCGCCTACGCCTTGAAGGTCATCGCCCGTGAACACGGCCACCACGCCGGGCATGGCGCTTGCGGCCTCGGTATTCACCGCGCGCAGGTTGGCGTGCGCCACCACGGAGCGAACGAAGACCGCATGGGCCTGGCCCGGCCGGGCGATATCGTCAGTGTAGTTGCCTTGTCCGGTGAGAAACCGAAAATCCTCTTTGCGGGTGACCGCAGCACCGATTCCAGTATCCATTCCGCTAGCTCCTCATCGCCTGGGCGCCGGCCGCGATCGACTTGACGATGTTGTGATAGCCGGTGCAGCGGCAGAGGTTGCCCTCCAGCCAATCCCGAATTTCAGCCTCGCTGGGATCGGGGTTGTTGGCCACCAGGTCCAGCGCGCTCATCACCATCCCCGGCGTGCAGAATCCGCACTGCAGGCCGTGATTGTCCTTGAACGCCTGCTGCATGGGATGAAGCTCCCCGTTTTCCGCCAGACTCTCGATGGTGCTGACTTGCGCACCGTCCGCCTGTACCGCCAGGACCGTGCAACTCTTCACCGACTGCCCGTTCATGTGCACCACGCAGGCGCCGCACTGACTGGTGTCGCAACCCACGTGGGTGCCGGTGAGCCGGAAGTGATCGCGAATAAGCTGAACCAGCAGAGTCCGCCCTTCCACTTCCGCGGAAACGGACTCGCCGTTCAGCGTCATGGTAACCATTAGGGTCACGATGAATCTCCTTTGCCTGAAATTGGACTACGGCTGATAACTGGCCACCGGCGGCAGGTACGAGCCGGTGCGTTCCGGCGGCGCCGCCTCCGCGGCGACCGGATGTACCAGGGCACCGATGCCTTCGATGCTCGCCTCGATGGTATCGCCGGGCTGCAGGAAGCGCTGCTCTCCACGCACGTAGGTTCCGGCGCCGGTGCCGCCGGAGGTGCCGTTGTTGAGCACGTCGCCCGGGTAAAGGGTGATGATGGAGGAACCGTACTCGATCAACTCGTAAATCGAGTGGATCATGTCGCCGGGTCCCGCCCGTTGCATGACCTCGCCGTCTACCTCCAGCACCTGTTCCAGCCGTACCATGGGATCGCCGTAGAACTCCTTGGGCACGATCCACGGGCCCAGCGGCGCGAAGGTGTCATGGCCCTTGCCGACCAGCCAGTCCGAACCCGGACGTGAATTCGGCGGCCTTCCGCCCCGGTCGGAGATGTCGATACTGACCATGTATCCGAAGATGTAGTCCTCGGCATCCTCGGCAGACACGTACTTCGCCGTGCGCCCGATCACGATCGCCAGTTCCACCTCCCAGTCGTTGCGGGCGCGGCCCCAGGGAATGTCCTCGGAGTCGCCGGTGCCGATGTCAGAGCCCTCGGTGGGCTTGATGAACAGATACGGGATGCCACGATTGGCGCGCCGACGCTCCGCCGCCGCCCGCTGTTCCTCCGGCGTATTGGCTTCTTCCACGTGGCTGTAGAAGTTGACCGCGGCATTCAGCATCTTCCCGGGCATCAGCGGCGCCAGGGTGCGCACATCGCCCAAATCGTGAACGTAGTCGGCGCGGTTGTCTCCGCTCAGGCGCTCGTTGGCCACCATGTGGTTGACGATCTCGTACAGCCTGTACTTGAGCCCGTACTCGTAGCGGCCGATCAGGTCCTTCATATCGGCGGGCATGGGGACGGCGACGTAGTCCGGGTCCTGCTCAAGGGCCTGGTTGGCGGCGTTGAGTTCGATGATCAACTCGTCCCGCAGGACGATACCGACACGCGAATCGCCTTCGCCGGTGACCTCGAACGTGCCGAGCTTGAAGGGTTCAACGCTGGTCATGGCGGTTTGTGCGGATACGGTACCGGCAAGCGTGAGCATTGCGAACAGGGTCAGAAATCTTTTCATGATAATCACCAATTGGTTGATTTTGGCATGGCGTTGTTTTTCCGAAGGCTCGACAGGATTGTTGCGTCAGAATGCTACTGGAGCAGCCTGTGCGGTTCTTTTTCCCGTGCGCCTAACTCTCGCGCCTGCGAGTCGGGGTGTCAAGCGGGTTTGCAGGTTCTCTACATGCGTCCGCGAACGCGCTCGGCGCGAAGACTCCAGGTTACAGCGGTACGGCGTTCAGCGTGGAGCGGGTCGCGATGTCGGCGTCGCAGTCGAAGTCGTATATCGGCGCATCGTCCCTCAACCGGTTCCACTCCACGCGAGCCGTAAAGGGTTCCGAAAGGTAAACGGGATCCTCGAGCGTATAGTCCAGCACCAGAGTCGTTCTGTCGTCGCTTACCGTGTAGCGTTCAACGAGCCGTTTTTGCGCACTGCCGGGTACGTTCCTCCCGCGGCCGATCCTGTCCCAATCGGATGCCAGCCCGGCGGGATGCCCGGAAAAGCCGACGCTTTCGACCACCAAAGCATCGCCCTCGACGGTTGCGATTCGGCGACC
>VYEH01000164.1:25706-27208 GCA_009843005.1 Pseudomonadota bacterium
GCGTATCCGCCGGCTCCTCGGTCAAGGACAGCGGACGTGCGAGCCCCTCGTATTCGTGGAACAGGACCGGCTGCGGCCCGTCAATCCGGACCTCGAACACGTACGGCGCGTAGAGGACTGACGGAACATTGGGGGGAACGCAGTTCATGGCGGGCGTGTCGAGCGGATCGTAGCCGGCTCTCGCAGCGCGGCCGGCCTCGTTCAACGGCAGCGGCGTCTCGCCGATGACCTGCGTGCCTGGAGGCGTGATCACGCCCCAGCGGCCGGACATGCGCTGGAGAATTGAGCCGTCCGCCAGCGCATCGACGCTTTCGGCGCTGTACCGGGTCAGGTTCGCGGCCAGCCCGCCGCCCAGCAGCGAGAATTGCCGCCCGTCAGCAAGCGTGATGTGGGCGCCGAACGTCACGCGCCTGGCGCCCCGAGGCGACGGTCCGACAACCGTAATCGTGTCGCCCGGTTGAATGGTCTCCCGGTCGATACCGATTCGCCGCAACAGGGGTACGGCATGCGCCTCGACCTCCCATTCCACGACACCGTCGTCGGTCGCGACTTCCAGCGTGAAGAACGAGTGAGGATTGCGCAGGCTCGCCTCGGTGACGACCCCGGTGATCTCCACGCTCCGGTCCATCAGGTAGTGCGTGGCGAAGGAATGGTGCGCTCCGGCCGGCTGGACCGCGAGCAGCGCCGCGGCGCCAGCCAGCCACATGCCAGACCTCACTCCGGTCATCGCGGGACCTTCGACAGGAGTCCCAACAGCGATTGCGGCGAATGCGCGGGGATTGGCGAATTGGCAAAGTCCCTTTCGTTGCGCGTGACAACGCACTCCGCGTTGGCCTGCAGTCCGGACTCGGCGATGACGGCATCCTCGAAGTCATCCATCGCGCTGTTCAGAGCCTGCTCCAGTGTCGCCCGGTTCACGGGCGCGACATCGAGAATCGACAGCAGGGCCGCAATGTGGCGCCTGGCGTCTGTAACACCAACCGCTTTCCGGACCAGGTAGTGGATCGTGGTGATCGAGTTCGCGCAAACCAGCCCCTGAATCTCCCCGCGGTCGGCTCGCGAGAGGAGATCGGCTGCGGCATCCGCGAATGGCGCCCGGTCGAGCAGAAAGTCGATCAGTACATTGGTGTCGAGAAGATACATCAGTGTTTCCCAACCGGCGACACAGGCACGATGAAGCGCGCTCCTGTCCAATAACCTATTGTAATTGCTCTATAAATAGACACTTCCCGAATTGCCTCACCTCTTGCATGGACGACAAAAATGCGATGTAATACGCTCATATTTCGAGCCGGCCGCTTTCGATTCGCTTACGGTAAATCGGCATTGTCGAATCCGGCCCGGCACGAATCCGACCGACGAACGCGATGCCCCAGCCAAGTTACCGCACCCTTTCAAAGCGCACCGTGGACCGCCTGTCGGTCGACGACAAGGATACCGTGTTCTGGGACCGGGAACTGCCGGGCTACGGTGTCCGGGTCTATCCGAGCGGGCGCAAGGTC
>VYEH01000164.1:27218-27832 GCA_009843005.1 Pseudomonadota bacterium
GACACGGGTCGCCGGAAAGTCCCGGCGCATCACCGTGGGCCGTCACGGCGACATCGCGCCGGACCGGGCCCGCAAGGAGGCCGCGAGGATCATTGCCCGCATCAAGGCCGGATTGCCGCCGGTCGAGCCCGAACCCGAGGCCCCGCCGACGGTGGCCGATCTCGCCGAGCGGTATCAGCGCGAGCATGTCGCCATGCATTGCAAGCCCAACACGGTCAAGCACTACGGCCTGATGCTGAAGAAGCACATCGTACCGCGGCTCGGGGGACTCAAGGTGGCCGAGGTGGAGCGCAGGGACATTCTCAAGTTCCAGTACCAGTTGAGCGACATGCCGACGGTGGCCAACCGCTGCGTGGACATCCTGGTCAAGATGTTCAAACAGGTACATGATTTCCGCCTAGCGGCGGCGTTATCCTAGATAATTCATAAATAACAATCGGTTACAAACCTTCCGTTTCGCTGGCTCTCTAGGCCCTCCATTCTCAGGTACCAATTAGGTACCACTTCATTTCCAAGTCAGGCGCACGCTTGCGCCGCCAATCCGCAGGCTGATTCGGCCATCCCGCCGCGCAACCGCGCAGACGATTCGCGCCGACGCAGGCCCCGCCCCGGTC
>VYEH01000226.1:0-15542 GCA_009843005.1 Pseudomonadota bacterium
GGGTGACGTTGCCAAGGCTGCGGAACAGGCGTTCCGTTCGACCGGGATCCTCCGCTTCCCACGCGGCCAGCATCGCCTTGATTTGCTTGCGCTGCAGGTTGTCCTGGGAGCCGCACAGGTTGCAGGGAATGATCGGGAAACGTCGCGTCTCGGCGTAGCGTGCGATGTCGGCTTCCCGGCAGTTCACCAGCGGCCGTATGACCACGTGCCGGCCATCGTCGCTCAGCAGCTTCGGCGGCATGGCCTTCAGTGCCGCGCCATAGAACATATTGAGAAACAGCGTCTCGACCACATCCTCGCGATGATGCCCCAGGGCAATCCGGGTGGCGCCGAGTTCGTCCGCGACCCGGTAGAGGATGCCGCGGCGCAGCCGTGAACACAGCCCGCACAGGGTCTTGCCTTCGGGAACCACGCGGGTGACCACCGAGTAGGTATCCTCCTCCACGATGCGGTAATCGACACCCAGCGTGTCCAGGTATTGGGGCAGGACCTCCTCGGGGAACCCCGGCTGCTTCTGGTCCAGGTTGACGGCGATCAGATCGAAGTCCACCGGCGCGCGCCGCTGCAGCGCCAGCAACATGTCCAGGAGCGTATAGGAATCCTTGCCGCCGGAGACGCAGACCATGATGCGGTCGCCGTCTCCGATCATCCCGTAGTCGGCAATGGCCTTGCCCACCTGCCGGCGCAGTCGCGCCTCGAGCTTTCGCTCGGGCTCTGCGACCGCGGCGCCCGGTGGTGACGCGGCGTGCAGATCGGGTGCGGCTATCGTGGACATTGGCGATTGCCGGGTCAGTTCAGAAGCATCGGATCATACCTGACGGCGCCGGCGGCGCGGTATGATGACAGGCGCCATGCCACCGCCAGTCACGGTGCAAACGGAATCGACAATGGCCAGGAAGCCCCGCAATCCCGTAGCTCGCTCGCCACTCCTGCGCAAGGGAGGGGTTCACCGCAAGTCCAGGTCCGCGGAGCGCTCGCGGTCGAAGCGCGAACTGAAGGAAGAGGCTGAGGCCAGCAGGGAAAATCAACCGGATCGGAGCGCCGGGACAGAGTCTGACGCAGCACTAGCCTGAAGCGAGGCGGTGGGCCTGGCGCGTGGTTTCCGGAAGCCGGAAGCGGGGGGTCAGTCCGAGCACGAGTTCGACGGCCGTTGCCAGAGCGAATCCGTTGCCGACGGAGACGAACACGGGTTTGACCCCCTTGCGTGTTCGCAGCACCGCCCCGATGGTCTCGCCGCCGTCGCACAGCGGGACCCACTCGCCCTTCGTGTCCGGCACCGGGTCGTGGACCCCGATCAACCGCGACTTGGCCACGCCGATGCTCGGTACGCCCGTCAGCAGGCCAAGATGGCAGGCCAGACCGAACCGGCGCGGATGCGCGTATCCCTGCCCGTCGCAAACCAGCACATCCGCCGATGCCGTCAGCCCTTCCAGAGCGGCCAGGGCCGCAGGGCACTCCCGGAATGACAGGAGGCCGGGCACATAGGGGAAACGGGTCGGGCGGCGGGCGATCGCCGTGTCCACGACTTCCAGACCCGGGTAGCCCAGGACGACGGCCGCGGCCCGCGTCACGGTTCCTTTCCGTTCGAAGCCGATATCGATCCCTGCGACGCGGGCGACTGGTCTGGTCATCAGGTTGTCCTGCACGACCTGTCCCCGTAACTCCTCCTGGAGTCGTCGCGCCTCGGCGGGGCTCAAATTCCATGTATGCGAGAGGGTCAATGGTCAATCCGGTACGGTGGCAGCAGGCGGGAAAGACAGGCTAGGATTAGGGCGAAGGTCCTTACATCGTCATCGTGCCCGTCAAGCTTGCCAGATTTTCAGCCGCGCAACCGTCCTGCATACCCTGGCTCAGGGTCCGGAGCGGTGGGAGTGGCGTCGATGCGTGATCGCCTGACATCCTGGGCGGGCGCCCTCGGGATCCTTGCGCTGGGGATCGGTCTACTGGGCTCGACCGCGTCGGCAAGGCCCCTTCAGGATGTCCTCAACTACGGCACCCTGCGCGTTGGCGTGGCGCTGTTTCCACCATGGGCCATGCGCGATCCATCGGGTGAGCTGACCGGATTCGAGATCGACGTCGCCAGAAGGCTGGCCGAGGACATGAACCTGGAGGTCGAGTTCAACGTCTATCCCTGGGACCGGATCATTCGCGGGCTTGAAGCCGGAGAGATCGACGTCATCGCCGCAGGCCTCTCGATCACGCCGGAACGGGCGCTTCATGTCGCCTTCAGCCGACCCTACGCAACCGGCGGCACGACGCTGGCGACCAACCTGGAAACCACCTCGAACGTCACGAGTCTCGACGATCTCAACGACACCTTCTACACGGTCGCCGCCATTGCCGGATCCGCGGCCGAGGAACTGGCCAGGCGGCTGTTTCCCCGCGCGGAACTTCAGCTCTACGAGGACGCCGACACCGCCAGTTCCGCCCTGTTGGCAGGCGAAGTGGACGCCTATCTGGACAACGAGCCCATACCCACGTTCCTGGCCCTTGAGAACCCGGCGATCGTGGACGTGCCGGTTCCGGACCCGCTTCTGCCCACACCCGCCGGATTCGCCGTCGCCAAGGGCGACCCGGACTTCGTCAATTTCCTGGATGCCTGGATCACGGCGCGCGAAGCCGATACGTGGTTGCCGTCGACACACGGCTACTGGTTCCAGACGCTCCGGTGGAGGGACTGAGATGCAGCGGGCGTGGGCTGGTTCCGTTGTTCTGCTGGGGACGATTGGGACGGTCACCGCCTTCGCCCAGGAGGAGGCGCCCCTGCCGCCGAACATCCTCGATGACCCGCCCGGCCAGGCGAGCCTGGCGCAGCTACCGCCCGAACGCGAAGAGGTGCTGGAGGAAATCGTCGTCGTCGGCAGGGAGCAGTGGCGGCTGCCCGACCTGGGAGCCACCTGGCGCACGCGCTTCGAGCGGCCTCCCGAAACCCGCCTGACCATGCGCTACCTGCCACTCTACGACCCGGAAATGGCCGAGCTCTGGCCGGACCTCTTTCAACTCAGCAAGCAGGAAGAGCGCACGGGCCATATCGAGTTGTTCCGAATCCGCTTCGGGGCCGAAGCCCGGCAGGCCACCGTGCCCACCGTATTGAATCCGGATCCCTGATACGCCGGCTTAGGGCCGGTTTCACTCGCATCAACGCGCGGAGGACGCTCTGTGACCGCCAGCACCGACTTCGAAGGATTTCCCGCCGAAACGATCCGGTTCCTGGGCGAGCTGGCAGGCAACAACAATCGACCCTGGTTCAACGGGAACAAGCATCGTTACGAGCAGTGGGTTCTGGAGCCCGCGCTCGACTTCATCAGTGCCATGGGCCCACGGCTGGAGCGTGTCACACCGCACTTCACGGCCATTCCCAGGCGGGTTGGCGGTTCGCTGATGCGCGTCTACCGGGACACCCGTTTCTCCCGCGACAAGACGCCCTACAAGACCAATATCGGTATCCAGTTCCGCCATGAACTCGGCAAGGACGTTCACGCCCCGGGATTTTACGTCCACATCGATCCCGAGTCCTGTTTCCTCGGGGTGGGAATGTGGCACCCGGCGTCCGGACCCCTGGGCATGATTCGCGACCGAATCGTCGAGGACCCCGACGCCTGGCGGGCGGCGCGCGACGATACTGGCTTTCGCCGGAAATTCGTGCTGTCCGGAGGCAGCCTGAAGCGACCGCCCCGAGGCTACCCGCCCGAGCATCCGTATCTGGTGGATCTCAAGCGCAAGGACTTCATCGCCGTTACGGAATTCGGATTCGATGCTGCCGCCGACAGCGGATTTGCAGATCGGGTGGCGGCGGATTTTGCGGCCGCCAGGCCCTTCATGTCATTCCTGTGCACGGCGCTTCAATTGCGTTTCTGACAGCCTGCGGCAAAGCGCTCTTCCGCACCAGTCATGACGAGTGGAAGCTGCTCAAGCGCCGACTGGACAATTCCTCAGCGCCCGATGTTCCACTGCATGGTCGCCGGGTTGAACTCGTAGATCAGGTAGATCACCGACAGCACGAAAAACACCCATGCAAATATGTCGCCGCCGCGGTGTTTCGGCAATTCGCGCATGAAGGTGCGGCGCTTGTGGGCTCCATAGCCGCGAATATCCAGGGCCATCGCCTGCGTCTGCCCGTTGCGCAACCCGAGCACCAGCATGGCAAAGGCCAGGTGGCGGATACGGATCCACTTGCGCCGGAACCAGTTGGTGTCCTGGCCGAGGTCGCGGATGCGCTGGGTGATGGAAATCTCCCGGCCCAGTTGGAGAAACGACGGGAACAGGATCAGCCCGAGCACCGGCGCGTGAACCAGGCGGTAGTCCCAGCCGCGCCGCGACAGGCTCTGCACCAGGTCGGTCGGATGGGTGGTGAAGGCAAAGGCCAGACCGGCTGTTCCCAGGGCCAGAAACCGTAGCGCCAGCAGCGCGCCGAAACCCAGCGACGCCCACGTCAGGTCCTTGATGGGCGTACGCAGCGCGACGGTATCGGACCCAACGGTGGCCTGTCCGCCGTAGAAGAACGGAAACACCACCGCCAGGATCAGGATGAAGGGGACGATGATCCGGCCGAGCACCCAGTACTGTCGCAGCGACACGCCCGTGAAGAGGGCGGCGAACAGAAAACAGACGGAGAACAGCGCTGCGCCGACGTACAGGTTGGTATTGAAGATGGCCACGAACGACACGCTCAGGACCAGCAGCAGTTTGGAGAACGGCGTCATTTGGTGCGCCAGGGACTCGCCCTGGATGAATGACAGCGCAGCCCTGGATTGCATATCGGTCTATCCGGCGTCCTGCAAGGTCGCCGAGTCACCCCATGAAGCGCCGATGCGCTTGACCAGGGCCGCCGTGGTCAGTACCGGCTCGCTCAGAAGCCGGGCGGAGATTGCATGGACCGGAGGCGGTCTCAGTCTCGCCCGGGCGAGAATGTCGGGGGAAGCGAACAGCGCTTCGGGCGTGCCATCGAAGGCCACCGCACCGTCGCAAAGAACCACGCTGCGATCCGCGTATTCGGCCACCAGGCGCATGTCATGGGTTATGAACACCACTGCCGCACCCCCGTTCGCCAGAGCTCGGAGCAGGTCCATGAGGTTCCTGGCCTGTTGACGGTCCTGTCCGAATGTCGGCTCGTCGAGCACCACGACGTCGGGCTCGCCGACCACCATCGCGGCCACCGAGAGCCTGCGTTTCTGACCGTGACTCAACACATACGGACTGGCGTCGCGCCGTTCAAGCAAACGCACCGCTTGCAGGCAGTTCAGGGTGCGTTGCTGCACTTCGTCCTCCGGCAGACCCAGCGCCCGCAGCCCATGTGCAATTTCGTCATGGACGGTCGCGCAGACGAACTGCTTCTCGGGGACCTGGAAGATATGCGCCACGCGCCTCGCCAGATGAGCGAACTCGTAGTCCGTCGTTGGGAGGCCGTCCACCAGAATCTCTCCCGAATCCGGCGTGACGATGCCGTTGAACAGCGACGCCAGCGTGGACTTGCCTGAACCGTTCTGGCCAACCAGGGCGAGGAGTTGGGAACGCCGGGCGGCAAAGCTGACACCCTCGAGAACGCTGTGATCGGCGTATGCGAAACAAACGTCCCGAACTTCGATGACCGGGGATGAAACCGTCGCTGATGAGGCCGATCGCGACAACGAGGCCTCGGCAGGGTCGGGCTGGCCGACTGACATGACGAACGATCTGCAATCCGGCTCCGTGCCCGGGACGGATGATTTGAGACCGTCTCCCAGCGACTCGACCGCCGCGATCAGTGCTTCTTCGTCAAGAGGCACGGCACGACCGATTTCCAGTCCCCTCGCCCGTAACTCCAGTGCGACTTCCGTCGCCTGCGGTATCCACAGGCCCATCCCGTCGCGGACTTCAAGGCCACGTTGGTCCATGAATTCCCGCGGCGTCCAGGGACCCGCCACACCCCGACCCTCGACCAGGAGCACGCTGTCGGCCCGGTGAAAGACTTCGTCGACCTCGTGTTCGATCACCATGACCGTCAAACCGCGCCGCGCGCGGATCCGGTCGATGGTGGCAAGGACGTCCGCGGTGCCGGCCGGGTCCAGGTTAGAGGTGGGTTCGTCGAGGATGAGCACCGCGGGTTCCAGCGCAAGCATCGCCGCAAGCGCCACGCGCTGCTTCTCGCCCCCGGAGAGTTCCAGCATGCTCCGGCGCCTGAAGCCCGCAAGCCCGGCCAGGTCAAGGGCGTCGTCAATGCGGCGATGGATTGCCGCCGGATCCACGAGGTAGTTCTCCAGCGCGAATCCGACTTCCTCCTCCACCGTGAGCGTCACGATCTGGTCTTCCGGGTTCTGAAACAGCATGTTGACGCGCCGAAAGCGCTCCGCCGCGGCCAGTTCGCGCCGGTTGACGAGGCCGCGCTCCGGATCGGCGATCAGCACGCGTCCCTGATTTCTGCCGCCCATGTAGTCCGGGTAAATGCCGACCAGATTGAGCGCGAGGGTGCTCTTGCCGGAACCGCTGCGTCCGAGTATGAGGACAAGCGAACCCGTCTCGACGGTGAAGGAAACCTTCTCAAGCGCCGCCGGACCTTCGGGATCGCGGGCGGCGGGTTTGAACCAGAAGCTGTAATCCTCCAAAGCGAGGGCCGCCCGGTCCGCGGATGGGGTCGAATTCACGCCCGGTCGATCTCGCCCGCCGCCAGCGCTGGCGGAACATGTACGGCCGGTACGCCGGCGCGTTCGAGTCCCCTCCCCAGGTACCACGCGGCCAGACCCCAGATCGCGCCGCCGAACGCCGCAATGGACATCGACACCAGCGCCCAGCGGGTACCGTCGACAAGCTGGAATCCGCCCTGGCCGACGAACAGGGCCACCTGATTGGCAACCGACGTGACGGCCACCGCCAGGATGAACAGCAGCCGCCCGCCGCGCCAGCGCATCCCCGTAAAGACCGCGGCCCCGCATGCCGCGGGGAACAACCCGTAGAACATCAGTATCGGGCCGTCCGGATCGCCGGCGAACCAGCGAACCAGGGCCGTAACGGCTGCCGCCAAAATGACCAGCGCGGCACGCTTGCGCAGGAAAGCTCCGGCATAGAACAGAATCCACGTGGTGCCGTTGTAGAAGGCATAAATGGCGAATCCCACGGGCCCTGCCGCCCACACGGTGCGCTCCAGGAATCCCAGCAGCCCGACGATCTCGATGACCGCCTGGATCACGCCGAGCAGGACGGCGGCGACGATGTCCATGGTGTCGAGCCTGAAGTCCCTGCCGATCCGGTAAGCGTCCCGGGCAGCAGCCGCGTCGCTGTTACTCACTGGTCGTCCCTCTCCTGGGTGCGAAGACTGGTTGTTCGGTGGGGCATCAGGCTATCAGAGAAGGCGAGTCCGGACAGCTCTCTTTGCGACTACAGGCAGGGCGGTCCCGCCGGCGGCGGCAACCTCTCCCATGCTGCAATGTCAGCGCCCTGTCCAGTTAGAATGGGCAGCCGCCGATGACTGTCGGCACAAGGTTGGAAAAATCATGAATCATCGTTGGCCGTGCAGCGCCGTCATCTTCGCGTTGCTGCTGATATCGGTACGCGCCCTTGCCCAGGACGGCGCTTCGGAGGGGCGGGATGCTACGGCTGCGTCAGTGGCGCGCTACCTGGCAGACGTCGCGTGGCTCGCGGACGATGCACGCGGCGGGCGCGGTCTCGGCACGCCGGGCCTTGCGGCCTCGGCGGACTGGCTGGAAGAGCGGTTCGCCGAGATTGGCCTTGCGCCCGCAGCGGGCGACGGCGGTTATCGCCAGAGCTTCCGGGCCGTGGCCGGCGTGGAACGGGGGCCGAGCACCCGGCTGACCGTTGCGGGCGACGACGCGCCGGAAGGGGATTTTGTCGTGCCCGGGTTCTCGGCCAGCACGGCCATCAGGGCGCCGGTGGTCTTTGCCGGCTGGGGCCTGGTATCCGAAGAACATGGGATTGACGACTATGCGGATGTCGACGCGGAGGGCCGGATCGTCCTGGTCCGGCGCTTTGCGCCGCAGGATGGGGCCTTCGAAGACGACGCGCTTCGCCGGCGCCTGAGCGACCTTCGTTTCAAGGCCTTCACCGCCCGGGAACATGGCGCGGTGGGCCTGCTGGTCGCCGATCTGGCCGTCGACGGGGACGAGCACGAAGAAGCGCCGTTGCCGGCGATGCGGGTCGACCCCCAGGGCGGTGCGGGCATCGCCGTGGTCGTCATCAAGCGTGCCTGGGCCGAACGCATCCTCGAAGGCCCGGCAGACGTAAGCCTCACCACCGAGGTGATCGAGCACACCCACCAGGTGGACAACATCGTCGGCCGGCTGTCGGCGGGCCGGCGCCTGCCTGGCGCCGTTGTGCTCGGCGCGCACTATGACCACCTGGGATTCGGCGGCGCGTCCTCGCTCGCCCCGGATGCCCACGAACCGCACAACGGAGCCGACGATAATGCCTCGGGCACCGCCGCGCTGCTGGAGGTTGCCCGCGTGCTGGCCGCGCGCCGAGATGAACTCGGCCGCGACGTGATCTTCGTCGCCTTCACGGGCGAGGAAAGCGGGCTGCTCGGATCCAGTCACTTCACCCGCGAACCGCCTCCCGGCGCCGCGCCCGAAGGTCTGGTGGCCATGCTCAACATGGACATGGTGGGGCGCCTCAGGAACAACCGCCTGTCCGTACTGGGCGGCGACTCGGCGGAGGAGTGGGAAAGCGTGATCCAGCCGAACTGCGCGGCGCTGCAGATCGGCTGCGAACTCGGCGGCGACGGCTACGGCCCGTCCGACCAGATGTCCTTCTATACCGCCGGTGTCCCAGTCCTGCACTTTTTCACCGGCGCCCACGACGACTACCACAAGCCCTCCGACGATACCGCTTCGATCAATGCCGAGGGAGGCGTGCGGGTCGCCAACCTGGTCGCGGAAGTCGCGCTGGAACTGACGACGCGTGACGGTCTGACCTATTTAGCCGCCGAAGCCCCTGCTCCGCTGGGTGACGTGCGCAGCTACGGCGCATCGCTGGGCACGATCCCCGACTACACGGGCTCTCCCGACGACCGTCCCGGCATGCGGCTGGCCGGCGTGCGTCCCGAAGGCCCCGCCGATCTCGCCGGTCTGCAACGCGGCGACTGGATCGTGGAACTCAGCGGTCGCGAGATTCGCGACATCTATGACCTGATGTACGTGCTCCGGGAAGCCAGGCCGGGCGAAGAGAGCACGGTGGTCGTGGAGCGGGATGGAGAACGGATCGAACGGCAGGTCACCTTCGGAGAGAGCGCTGGCACTCGCTGACGACCTGACCGTGTCAACCCTGTACAGGCATTGTGGTTGCGGCGTTACCCAAGCCTTCGGATTGCCGGAATTTAACTGGAATACCCGTCTGTAAAGAGGCATATTGATAAGTCTGAACCAGTGGAAGGGGGCAAAGCCATGAGACTCCAATCTCTCGCCAAAGGCGTCATCGCAAGCGGCGTTCTGAGTTTTTGTGCAGGTGCCTTCGCTCATCATGGCGACGCAGGGCGATTCGAGGAATCCATCACCTCGCTGACGGGAACCGTCGTCGCCCTGCAACTGGTCAATCCCCACTCGACCATCATTCTCGACATCCCGGACGAAAACGGCAATCCGGTGCGGTGGCAGGCGGAACTGACCGGCGTGAACAACCTTTCCAGGAGCGGTTGGACGAGGGATACGCTGAAAGCCGGAGACCGCATTCTCGTGTCCGGCCGCCTCATCAAGAGCGGCGCTCCGTACATCAACCTCAGCGAGAACGCCAGGGTCGTGCGCATGGACACCTGCGAGGAAATCTACCGGACCCGTTCCGAGCCGGTGGGCCCGATCTCGTGCGAGTAGGTACGGGCGCGGCGCCGGGGACCTTCGCCGGCCTGTGCCTGATCGGCCTGACTGCGGCCGGCGGCTGGGACGATGTACTGGCGCAGGCGGAGGCTGAAGGCCAGGAGACCGCCGGCCAAGCTGGCAACGTCCTTCGCCAGACCGCCTACATCAAGTCATCCAATCCGGGATTCGGGAATGAATTCGGAGGCGGCGGCACCCTGTTGGGCAACGCCGTCGCGCTGAGCGGCGACGGCGCCACGCTGGCGATCGGAGCTCCCTACGAGAGCAGCGGATCGAGCGGCATCGGCGGCGACCGGGATGACGAGTCCGTCTACGGCGCCGGCGCCGTTTACGTCTACGTCAGCAACGCGGGAACGTGGCGGGAGCAGGCCTACGTGAAGGCCTCCAACCCGGGCCTGACCGACAATTTCGGCTACATGATCGCCCTGAGCGGTGACGGCGACACCATGGCCGTGGCGGCCCCGTACGAGGCCAGCGCGGCCACCGGCATCGACGGCGATCAGAGCGACGATTCCATTCCGCAGGCTGGGGCCGTCTACGTATTCGGCCGCAGCGGCGAAACCTGGGCGCAACAGGCCTACATCAAGGCCTCCAATACCGGGGAGCCCGGCGTCGGCGACGAGTTGGGAGACGGCGACCAGTTCGGTTTCGGGCTCGCGCTCAGCGCCGACGGCAATACCCTGGCTGTGGGCGCCATCTCCGAGGACAGCGCCGGGACGGGCGTCGGCGCCGATCAGTCCGATAACTCGGCCCTGTCCGCAGGCGCCGTCTACGTCTACTCACGTACCGGCGATGCCTGGGAGCAGCAGGCGTACATCAAGACATCGAACGCGGGTGGCGGCGATCTCTTCGGTTACAGCGTCGCGCTCAGCGCCGACGGCAGCGTGCTGGCCGCGACCGCCTACGACGAGGACGGCTCGCTGGCTGGAACCAACGAGTTCCAGGACGACGAGGTCTTCGGTACCGGGGCGCTCTACATCTTTTTCCGGGACGGCGACACCTGGACGCAACAGGCCTACCTGAAACCGTCGAACTCCGAACGCAACGATGCGTTCGGTGTGGCCGTGGTCATCAGTGCCGACGGCGATACGGTGGCCGGAACTGCGCTGGACGAAGACGGCATGACCACCGGGGTCAACTCCACGCCGCAGCCGGACATGGAAATCAACCTCTCCACGGGAGCGGTGTATCTGTTCACCCGCGATGGCGACGGGTGGTCGGAACAAGCCTATTTCAAGGCATCCAATACCGGTGCGAACGACACCTTCGGCGCCCGTCTCGCGCTCAGCGGCGACGGCGGAACGCTGGCCGTGGGCGCCCAACTCGAGGACAGCGCTGGCCAGGGCATCGATGCGGTGCAGGACGACGATTCCGCCCAGGAGGCGGGCGCCGTGTACCTGTTCAGCCGCGACGGCTCGTCGTGGACCCAGAGCGCCTACGTCAAGGGCTCCAATACCGAGGCCTTCGACGAATTCGGCAGCTCCCTGGCGCTGAACGGCGACGGGACTCTCATGGCGGTAGGAGCGCGCGGCGAGGACAGCGGCGCCACCGGCATCGATGCCGAGCAGGACGACAACTCCGCCTTCGAGTCCGGTGCCGTATACCTGTTCAGCCGCGCACCATAGCCTCAGCCGCCCACGGGTTTCTTCTCGTGGTTCTCGCACGGCTGCCCGGCGCGCCAGTCCGTGGACAAGGCGCGCCGATCCACCGGCCGCTCGCATCGTCTGAATTTCCCGGCTAGGCCGAAAAGATTTGTTATATTTCCGCGGCTCCGGCGGAACGACGCCGGTAGCCGGGTTTTCTCGCGGTTATCATCCGCGGCACATCTCCACAGACATTCCGGAGCGGCGACCGACATGATCATCGATGCCCACGCACATACCGCATCTCCTCCCTCCCTGGCGGGTTACAAGGCGGGTCTGCTGTCCCACCGCGGCGCCCACGGACGCGGCAAGGTACCGTATACCGGGGAACAGCTCAGGGCAGCCTGGCACCGCGTGGAAATGGCCCCTGCCGGACACATGGAACACATGGATTACTGCGGCATCGACGTGCAGCTCATCTCGCCGCGGCCGTTCCAGACCATGCATTCGGAGAAGCCGGGCTACCTGGTGGAGTGGTACATCCACGAGGTCAACCGGATCATCCATGACAGCGCGAAGCTGTTTCCCGACAGGATCATCGGGGTGGGCGGCCTGCCCCAGCAGGCGGGCGAACCGGTCGAGGTGGTCTTCGGGGAGATGGAGCATTGCGTGAAGGAGTACGGCTTCAAGGGCTTCCTGATGAACCCGGACCCGTACGAGAACGACGGCAGCGAGGCGCCGCGGCTGGGCGACCGCTACTGGTATCCGCTGTACGAGAAGGCGTGTGAACTGGACGTACCGCTGCACCTGCACACCGCCGGCTCGCGGCGCCCGCAGAAGACACCGTACAGCATGCACTTCGTCAACGAGGAAACCACGGCTGTGTACGGGCTGGTCAACTCCACGGTATTCGAGGACTTCCCGGATCTGAAGATCATCTGCTCCCACGGCGGCGGGGCGATTCCCTACCAGGTCGGGCGCTTCAACGCCTCGTCAGCGCGGCGGCCCGGTGCGAGCGCTGCAACGCTGTTCCAGAGCCGTATGCGGAAGATGTATTTCGACACCGTGCTCTACTCGAAGGAAGCGCTGGAATTGCTGATCAAGGTGGTCGGCCCGGACAATCTCCTGTTCGGCTCCGAGTGCCCGGGCGTTGGATCGTCGATCAATCCCGAGACCGGCGAGACCTTCGACAGGATCGCGCCGATCATCCAGAGGTTCGACTGGCTCTCGGAGGAAGACAAGACCAAGATCTTCGAGGGCAACGCCAGGCGGCTCTACAAGCTGGACATCTGAAACGCCGCATTCCGCTTTGGCTGCACGACGGGCAGCCATTATCCTGCCTGATCGCACAACGAGTCGTGTTGATACGGTGAAACTCCGGAACACACTGCTACCGGTCATCGGATTCGGTTTGCTGATGGCGCTGGGGGCTTGCGGCGGAGGCGGTGGCGGCGAATCGGTTGCGCCGCCTGTCGCCACCGCCGATACGGTCCCGGACTCATTTGGTTTTGGCGAGCGTCTCGCCGTGCCTTCCGGCAGTGTGATCGAATCGGACTCGATCACCGTGACCGGGATCGACGCACCGGCCGCCATCAGCGTGACCGGCGGTGAGTACAGTATCGAGGGCGGCGCCTACACGAGCAGCACCGGCACGGTCACCAACGGTCAGACCGTGCGGGTGCGTCATACCAGTTCGGCAGAGCCCGCGGTGGCGCATTATTCGCCGGGTACTATGAATGGGGAGGCCGGACGGAAGGCACCGAGGCGTTCGATTTCCCGACGAGGCGGGCCGGCTGGGGCGGAGTACCGATACACGACCTGCTGGTGGCCAACGGAGTGCAGATCGTCTTTACCGGACATGACCACACCTATATCAAGGAACTGCATCCGGACGGCATCATCTATCAGACCGTCCCACAGCCCAGCCATGCGAACACGAACCAGAATCAGGCGGACAGAAACGCCCTGAACTATGGCTACGATGTCGGCAATCCCTCCACCGTCGTCTTGCCCAGTTCCGGGCTGCTGTACGTCGAAGTTTCCCCAACCGAGGCGAGGGTCGAGTACCGGAAGATTGTCGACGGTTGCGCCGTCGTCACACCGGGCGATTGCTATCAGTCGGCTGACGTCTACTCGGTGCCCGCCGCTCCATAACCAAAAGCAGTGCGCTCATGGCGATTCCCCTGGCGCCATGGATCGATTTCAGGTCGCACATGCGTCCGTTTCCGCCAGTCGTATCTCGTGCGTGTCCCTTTGGATGGCACTGGCAGAGAGAACCAGGGCGAAAGCTATCCGGTATCCGTCTCAAACGGATTCTGCGTCGCTCTGCGCTGATGGTCCAGCAGCAGGCGCCGCATGAGCATTCTCCGGCCTGCATCGGTGTAGTCCAGGACCAGGTTCCTCTGTTCCGTGGGGTCGGCGTCGTAGTCGTAGAGCTCATGACCGGCGGCCCCATCGGCCCATTCCGTGTACCTGAGGTTCCGGGTGCGTATCGAGTAGCCCCGCACCAGGTTAATCCATTTTCCGTCTACCTGCTGCAATGACCGCATGGTCGTCAGGGCCGTCGTCCGGACCTCGCTGTCAGGGTCGGCGAGCATCGGCACGAGAGACCGCCCGGCGAGATGTTCCGGAGCCGGTATCCCCGTGAGTTCGGTCAGGGTCGGGAAAAGATCCAGTGCCTCCACGGGTGCGCCCGCTCGTGCGCCGCTCGCGAATTCTCCCGGCGCACGAACGATCAGCGGGATGCGCACGCCGTGTTCCGCAAGATCGCCTTTCTGCCAGCGTCCGTCGCGGCCCAGGTGAAAGCCGTTGTCGGAAAGGAGCACGACAATCGAATTCTCGGCGCACGGGGACCGGGCGAGTGCGTCCAGCACTCGGCCGATTTGTGCATCGACATAGGCGACCGAAGCGTAGTACGCCTGAATGACCTTCTTGCGGGTCTCGCGGGTCATGTCCCCGGTGAATGGCCGGGGATTGAATGACGCGGCCGGCTTGCCGGCGATGCTCTCCTGGCTGACCGGTTCCGGCTCGATCGCGTCCAGTGGATGCATGTCGAAGTATTTTTCCGGGGCGACCAGGGGCGTGTGCGGAAGGTAAAACCCGACAGCAAGGAAAAAGGGCGTCTCCGGCCGTTCGTTTTGATGCTCTTCAAGCAGTCCGATCGCCTCACTGGCGACCAGGCCGTCCGTGAATGCGCTGTCCGGCGCATCTACCGCCAGCCAACTCAGGGTTCCGCCAAAACTGCGGTTGCCGGGGTCGGGATTGATCGAATGAATGGCGGCGATGGTCTCGGGCGCCACATCCAGACCGGCGGGATCGCGCGCCTTGTCCCACGCGGCCGGGTCGTCCGGCCCGGGTTCACCGATGCCATCGGGAACGCCCTGATGAAAAACCTTGCCGACGCGCGCGGTGTAGTAGCCGTTGCGGCGAAACCAGGTCGGAATGCTGACGGCGTCCGGCGCAGTGTCGTAAAAGACCGGGTGCGGCTTGTAATTGTCGGTGACGCCGGTCTGCCCCGGGTAGAGTCCCGTCAAAAGACTCTCCCGACTTGGCGCGCAAACGGCAGCTTGCACATAGGCGCGTTCGAACAGAACCCCGCTTTCCGCCAGCCGGTCGATGTTCGGCGTTATTGCAAGCGGATGGCCGTACGCGCCGAGATCGGTGTTCAGATCGTCGACGATGATGAACAATACGTTTGTAGGCGCCGCATCGACCGGCGAAATCAGCCATGCGCAAAGCACTACGGCCGCTACCGCCTGCACAACAAAACGCGTTACAAGTGCCATGTCGTTGATTCGCGGAACCGTTCTCCGAAACCTCGCAAATCCGGTCACCTCAAATTCTATTGTATCCGGTCGCGCCGCGCCGACATCTCGATTAATAAAAGATGGTGCCGGCAGAGAGACTCGAACTCCCGACCTGAGGTTTACAAAACCCCTGCTCTACCAACTGAGCTATACCGGCACGTCATCGGAACATGACATGGGATGGCGCACGCGCTGGCGCGTGCACCGCTGGCTTCGACTATCGAAGTAAAGCGGAAATCCGGCCCCGCCGGCATTCCCGCTCGCTTCCGCCCCCGGTTATTCGGGCTTGCGCGCCCTGAACAGCATCCGGTCGGTTGCTCCCTGGATCGCCGGATCGAACACGCGCAGCATGTGATCGT